>JAPONS010000075.1 GCA_026713825.1 Chloroflexota bacterium
CCCGCCCCCCGGCGGGGCGGCCCCCCCCCCCCCCCCCCCCCCCGTCCGCCCCCGCTCCCCCGTGGAGATGCCAGCCCCCCCCCGCCGCTTCGGCGCTGCCACCGGCGCCCGCCATTATGTCATCAACGCCGAGCGCGAGTTCCGCTCCGCCGTCATCGACCACTTCCTCGCCGAGTACGAGCGGGGCCGCACGCCCCACCCCTGCATCGCCTGCAATGACATGATCAAGTTCAGCTTCCTCCTCGACCGCGCCCTCGCCATGGACGCGGACGCCATCGCCACCGGCCACTACGCCCGGGCGCAACGCGACGCCGACGGGACCGTGCGGTTACTCAAGGCCGTTGACCCCTCCAAGGACCAGTCCTACGTCCTCTTCGGCCTGCGTCAGGATCAGCTCCGGCGCCTGCTGCTCCCCGTAGGCGACTACGCCAAGTCGGAGTTGCGCGATCTTGCGCGGGAGGCCGGCCTCGGCGTCGCCGACAAGCCCGACAGCCAGGACATCTGCTTCATCCCAGCCGGCGACTACCGCCAGTTCCTCACCTTGCACCGCGAGGCAACACCCGGCGAGATCGTGAACGTGGATGGCGAGGTCATCGGCGCGCACCAGGGCGTCGACCGCTACACCGTCGGCCAGCGCCGTGGCATCGGCATCGCCAGCGACGCGCCGCTCTACGTCGTGCGCCTGGAGCCGAAGGCGCGCAGGGTCGTCGTCGGCCCTGAGTCCGCCCTCTACGCCCCCGGCCTCGTCGCTGAGGGCGTCAACTGGGTGAAGGGCACGCCGCCCGACGACCCGGTGGAGGCCACGGTCAAGATCCGCTACAAGGCCGCCGAGTCGCCCGCCATAGTCGAGCCCACGGAGAGAGGCGCAAACGTCTGGTTTTCCGACCCCCAGCGTGCAGTCACGCCCGGCCAGGCTGCGGTATTCTACGCGGGGGACGAGCTGCTGGGTGGCGGATTCATTGCCGGGCCCTTGGCGCGCGGCGCAGATGACCCCTCGCAGCCCGCCCTTACACCAGCGTAAGGACGTGCAATGAACGCCATAGATTTCGTGGAAATGGCCGCGACCCAGTCGCGGAACGCAACCCTCTCCCTCGTGTCCAACCTCAACCGCGAGCAGCTAACCTGGCGCGCCGGCCCGGAGGCCAACCCCGTCGGCTTCCTCATCTGGCACGTCTTCCGCACCGAGGACCGCTACGTGCGCCTGCTTACCGGCCAGGAGGAGACCTACACCGCCGACGGCTGGAACGCCGTCTGGAAGCTGCCGGAAACCATCACCGGCGAGCGCGCCGCCCTCACGACGGGCAACAGCTGGACGTCCGACGAGGTAGGCGAGTTCGACGTGCCCCCGCTGGAGGATCTGCTGGCCTACGGCGAGAAGGTGCGCAGCCGAGCCATGGACATGGTCCGCGGCATCGACCCTGGCACCTTGGAAGACGTCCCCAATTCAGAGCGCCCTGAGTGGGTCAAGGCAACCTACCTGCGCTCCATGATCACCCATGAGTTCGGCCACCAGCAGCAGATGGACTACATAGTGGGGCTGCAGAAGGCAGCGGCCGGCGCATAGCCCATGCCCACCAAGCCAACTTGGTCAGCCGAACGTCTCCTCTGGAAGCAGGGCTACCTGCGCGTAGCAGGCGTCGACGAGGTCGGGCGCGGCCCCCTCGCTGGCCCCGTCGTAGCCGCAGCCGTCGTCTTCCCGAGGTCCTTCAACCCACGGAGACTCCCCGGCCTGCGCGACTCCAAGCAGCTCACCGCCGCAGCCCGCGAGCGTCTCGCTCCGCAGGTTCGCCGCCTCGCAGAGGGAGTGGGCCTCGGCAGCGCGAGCCCTGCGGAGATCGACGCCCTCGGCATAGTTGGGGCCACGGTAACAGCCATGTCCCGCGCCATCAGAGAGCTGCCGGCGGGCCCGGACCACCTCCTCGTCGACGCCCTCGCCCTTGAGTATGACGGCCTTCACTGCCGCGCCATCGTCCATGGCGACGCGCTCTGCTGCTCCATAGCCGCCGCCTCCATCGTAGCCAAAGTCGCCCGCGACGCCCTTATGGACGAGCTGGACGCCCTCTACCCCGGCTACGGCCTCTCCCGGCACAAGGGCTACCCAACGCCGGAGCACCTCTCGGTGTTGGAGCGCCTCGGCCCGACGCCCCTCCACCGGCGCAGCTTCGCACCCGTACGGCGGCTGCTGGAGGCCGAAGTTGCCTAGCAGCCGTACAAAGCTGGGGACAGCCGGCGAGGGCATCGCGCGCCGTCACCTTGAGGAGCTTGGCTACGAGCTGCGGGAGGCCAATTACCGATGCCGTTGGGGAGAGGTCGACCTGGTGATGGAATATGAGGGTGCCGTCGTCTTTGTGGAGGTGCGCACCAAGCGCAGTACCGCCTTCGGCACGCCTGAGGAGTCCGTCACCGCGACCAAGCGCCGCCGCCTGACCGCCACCGCCTACACCTACCTGCAGGAGCATGATCTCGACGTGCCCTTCCAGATTGATCTGGTCGCCATCACGGTCAACGCGCGAGGAGAGGTGGCGCGTGTCACCCACTTGGAGAACGTGGTCACGGAGGACATGACAGTCGACTGACGCGCTTACCGCACCAGGTCCTTCCGCCGGAACACCAGGACAGCCGACACGGTCGTCACGGCGAACACCCCGACGTAGACGCCGACGCCCGCCCAGTTGATCGCTCCCTCGGCGAGCACCTGCAGCGAGTCATAGTAGTAGAAGAGCGAGACGTACTTCAGCCAGCCCACGGCCTCGATTGCCGAGCCCAGCACGTTCACGAAGTAGGTCAGCGCCGTCAACACCCCCGCCGCCGCCAGCGAGCGCCCCGGGTCCAGCGACACGCAGGACGCCAGTGTCGAGTAGCCGGCAATGGCGGCCACCAGCAGGAAGGACACGGCATGCACAGCAATGACGTTGGACACGCTGGCGTCCTCGCCAATAGTGAGCCCGCCCAACAGGACAGCTATCGTCGAAAACGCTGTGGCTATGAGGGCTAGTGTCAAGAACCCGGACAGCTTGCTCAGAAGGAAGGTGGTACGCTCCACCGGCTGCGAAAGCACCACGTCCAGCGTGCCGCGCTCCACTTCCTTGGACACCAGCCCGCCGCAGTACACCACGGCGTAGATGCCCAGCAGCAACGGCAGCCACGAGATGTACTCGATGTTCAGGTATCCCACGTAGGTGAATGCTCCGGCTTGAAAGATCAACGCGGACTCGTCCGGCCCCTGGATGCCCATGGCAGCCTTCAACTGCTCGGGCATGGCGTCCAGGTATTCCTCAAAATTGACGCCGGTGTTTCCCAGCGATGGGTAAATCCAGACCACCAGCAGCGCCCACAAAACGAGAACCACGCTCCACGACACCACGCCGACCTTCGCCAACGTCAGGACGTTGCGGTAGATGGACGCGCTCATGCCTCACCTCCGTCGCCCGTGTAGAAGCGCGTGAACGTGTCCTCCAGGCTCGCTTCCGGGAAGACGACGTCCTCCAGCGGCAGTGTGGCAAGATGGCCGATGAGCGCGCCGACGTGGCCTGCAACCTGCAGCTCGGCTCGGCGCCCCTCGCAGGCGACGACGGTTACGCCGTCGAGCACGAAGTCCTCCGCCCAGGCGTCGCGTGACAGGGTGACCTCCATGCGGCGCACCTGCTGCCGGTGCAGATCGTCCACGTCCAGCGTCGCGGCGAGCACGCCCTCGCGGATGATGCCGACGCGGTCACAAAGCCGGTCGACCTCGCTGAGGACGTGGGACGAAAAGAACACCGTCACGCCCCGGTCGCGCTCCTCCAGCAGCAGCTTGAAGAACTCCTGCTGCACCAGCGGGTCGAGGCCGCTGGTGGGCTCGTCCAGAATGAGCACCCGCGGGCTGTGGGCGAGCGCCTGCACGATGGCCAGCTTCTGCCGATTCCCATGCGAGTAGTGCTTCACCGGCCGGTCCAGGTCTAGTCCGATGCGCTCCGCGACCTCGTCGCCGCGATGGTGTGCGCCGTTGTGGTGGCTCTGCATGAGCGCAAGGTGCGCCCGGCCGGACAGGCTCTCGTAGAAGGCTGAATCGCTGGACACCACGCCGCACGCGCGCCGCACGGCCAGGGACTCGGCGGCAACGTCCTTGCCGAGCACCGACGCGCTGCCGCTGGTCGGCTGCAGCAGGTTCAGCAGCAGCCGGATGGTCGTCGTCTTGCCCGCGCCGTTGGGCCCGAGGAAGCCGAAGACCTCGCCCTCACGCACCTGAAGGTCGAGGCCCATCACGCCGCGGCTCGCCCCGTAGTACTTGGTCAGGCCATGTGTCTCGATTGCGTTGCCCACATGCGTCCTCTCGCGCGAGCGCCTCCGCCGCGCCCCGTATTATTGTAGCGCGGCGAGGCCCCGTTCACGTGCGTTGACAGTCGGCCCGCCCCCTCCGGGAATAGAGTCACACTACGGAAAGGATACCCATGACCACCCAAGACGACAGCGTTCCCAGGTACTTCGCAGACTTCGTGCAGGAGAACGCGCGCCAGCACCAGGAGCTGGGCGACCGCATCAGTGGCGTGGAGACTACTCTGGGTAACCGTATCAGCGGTGTGGAGACTAATCTTGGCAACCGCATCGGCGATGTGGAGACTAATCTTGGCAGCCGCATCGGCGGTGTGGAAGGTGAGCTCCGCATCATCAAGGCGCTGGCAGTGGGGATCTTCATCGCCGTGGGCGCGGCCGCCGTCAAGTACCTCTTCGGCTTGTAGTTCCCCCACACTCCCATATCGGCGCAGGCCGATATCTAGAAGGCCATCCCCGCCGCCCCCATAGCTTTACATCACCCGCTCGCGTTGCTACGCTTTTTCTGGTCCCGTACCCATATTCAGCCCCTCGGAGGCAGCTGTGTCTGACGCCCCCCGTGCCGTGACCATGGACAAGATCGTCTCGCTCTGCAAGCGGCGGGGCTTCGTCTTCCCCGGCAGCGAGATCTACGGCGGCCTCGCCAACGCCTGGGACTACGGCCCCATGGGCGTCGAGCTCAAGCGCAACGTCAAGGAGGCCTGGTGGCGCGACGTCGTGCGGCGGCGGGAGGATGTCGTCGGGCTGGAAGCCGCCATCATGATGAACCCCGCCGTATGGGAGGCCTCGGGCCACCTTGCCGGCTTCACCGACCCCCTCGTCGAGTGCCGAGCCTGCCATCACCGCTTCCGCGCCGACCACGTCGAGTCCTCCGAGTGCCCGGACTGCGGCGGCGCCCTCGGCGACGCCCGCCAGTTCAACCTGATGCTCAAGACCTTCCTCGGCGCCGTCGAGGACACGGCCAGCACGGTGTACATGCGCCCGGAGACGGCGCAGGGCATGTTTGTGAACTTCCTGAACGTGCAGACCGCCACCCGCAAGAAGCTGCCCTTTGGCATCGCGCAGATAGGCAAGTCCTTCCGTAACGAGATCACCCCCGGCAACTTCATCTTCCGCACCCGAGAGTTCGAGCAGATGGAGATGGAGTTCTTCGTCCAGCCCGGCGAGGACGACGAGTGGCACGCGTTCTGGATACAGGAGCGCCTGGACTGGTACGTGCGCCACGGCGTCCGCGAGGAGAACCTCCGCCTGCGCCCGCACGACGCCGACGAGCTCTCGCACTACTCCAAGGCCACCACGGACATCGAGTACCTCTTCCCGTGGGGGTGGGCGGAGCTCGAGGGCATCGCCAACCGCACGGACTTTGACCTGCGGCAGCACTCGGAGCACAGCGGCGCGCGGCTCACCTACTTCGACAACGACACCAACCAGCACGTCACGCCCTACGTCATCGAGCCGGCCAGCGGCGTCGACCGCGCGGCCCTCGCCTTCCTCGTCGACGCCTACGACGAGGAGGAGGTCGGCGGCGAGGCCGCCGGCGCCGGCGCCGGTGAGGCCCGCGTCGTGCTGCGGTTCCACCCCCGCATCGCGCCCGTGCAGGCCGCCGTGCTGCCCCTCAGCCGCAACGCCCGCCTCACCCCCCTCGCCCGCGAGGTCTTCGCCGCCCTCGTGGACGACGGCCGCTGGCGCGTCGAATACGACGACGCCCAGAGCATCGGCCGCCGCTACCGCCGCTTCGATGAGGTCGGCGCCCCCCTCTGCATCACCGTAGACTTCGACTCCCTCGACGACAACCAGGTCACCATCCGCAACCGCGACACGCTGCTCCAGGAGCGCATCGCCATCCCGGACCTCCCCGCCGCATTGGCGGCGCGCCTGGGATAGGGGGCGCGCACCCCTTCTGGCCTTCCCCATGAATGCGGAATGGACAAAGCTGGGTGTGGCGCGCACGAACTGATTAGCAATCCCTATCTGTACATGAGCGATAATTCATACGTGGACAGATACGCAAGACGAACTCTTCTGCGATCTGGAAAACAATTCGTATCTGGAAATCGCCTTTCCAGATACGAATTGAATCCGCGATCAATTCCGTAGCTGCACCGTTCGTCCGGGGGCCTGCAGCGGTATTCGTAACCAGGGTGAGTGCGGTTTCCATGGAGTGAGGGTAGCGAGGGGCGGAGCGCAGGGGCAAGGGGGCTGTGTCAGGGTGTGGGCAAAACCCGCGCCCACCCCGCCGTTGGCCCCGAGCCCGTCCAAGGGCGCCCTGTTCCCCGAAAAACCGGCATGTCCGCCCCATTGACACACCCTGCGCGGGTCCTTATGGTATAGAACAACTATTCTAGGAATGAGTAGGCGCAGAGAGGGTGCCTATCGACGCGGGGGTTTAGATGTCACACGCTACGCTTCTCTTGGGAGACTCCCGGACGGAATTGAAGGCCCTTGATTCAGATTCCGTCGATCTTGTTTTCACTTCGCCCCCCTATGCCAACCAGCGAGCCTCTACATATGGCGGCATCAAGCCTCAAGAGTACGTAGAGTGGTTGCTGCCTATAGTGGACGAGTTGTATCGCGTCCTCAAGCCCACCGGCACCTTTGTCCTCAACATCAAGGAACCGGCCATAGACGGCGAGCGGCATACGTGTGTGCTTGAGCTCATACTCGCAATGCGTTACCGCGGGTGGCTGTGGACAGAGGAGTTTATCTGGCACAAGAAGAATTGCTACCCGGGCAAATGGCCCAATCGCTTTCGGGATGCGTGGGAGAGGCTTCTGCAGTTCAACAAGCACCGCCAGTTCAAAATGAACCAAGAAGCTGTCATGGTGCCAGTTGGGGACTGGTACGAGGACCGCATGCGGAATCTCAGTGAGACCGATCGCGTGCGAGACGAGTCAAAGGTTGGAAGTGGCTTTGGCAAGAAGGTGGAGAACTGGTTGGGCCGCGACAAGGTCTATCCCACGAACGTACTCCACGGCGCAACCGAGTGTGGCAATCGCAATCACAGCGCGGTGTTCCCCTCCTGGCTGCCTGAGTGGTTTATTGATTTGTTCACCGATCCCGGTGATGTTGTCTTGGACCCATTCGCCGGTTCCGGCACTACGTTGCTCGCGTCGCTTGACAAAGGACGTGATGCAATTGGCGTTGAGATATATGAGCCTTACTACCGTAAGCTACAGGAAGAATTGGGGCATCAAGTGAGATTGGCCCTATGAATGCCATCACGGATGAACAAGTCACAGCATACGTAGAAGCCAACATCGGGCAGTTCCACGATTCACGTATTGAGAAACTCACGGAACTCAGGCTCCCTAAGCTCCTGAGCAGGAAGAATCCCTATCTGTTCAAGAGCAAGAACATCATTGTAGCTTCAGACCTAGTGCAATCTCTATTGAGTGCGCATCTCAGTTCGCAAGAAGAGACCTTGTTCGGTGCTTTCTTGGAGGGTTTGGCAGTTTACGTTGCGGAAACGGTACACAGTGGTATGAAATCAGGTGTGAAAGGGATAGACCTTGAATTCACCAAAGATGGCGCAAGGTACATCATCTCTATCAAATCTGGACCCAATTGGGGGAATAAGTCACAGATAGACCAGATGAAGGCCAACTTCAAGACAGCAGCCCAAGTCATCCGTCAAGGCAATCGAGCAGCCAATGTCATCGCGGTTAACGGCTGTTGCTACGGTCGAGACAATACACCTGATAAAGGAGAATACTTCAAACTCTGCGGTCAAGAGTTCTGGGAGTTTATCACCGGTGCCTCTGATTTCTACACACGCATTATTGAACCTTTGGGGCATGAGGCCCACCGACGTGACCAAGACTTCCAAGCGAAGTACGCAGCAGTCGCAAATACCTTCACGGCTCAGTTTACCAAAGACTTTTGTAACAAGGATGGCACCATAGACTGGCCCAAGTTGGTAGCCTTCAATTCCTCGAAGCAGCATCCACCACGGCCAAGGCGCCGCAGAACCTCTTGACACCTCTGTCGTGGTCCGCAAGGTCCTGGTCCACTTTTGACCAGGAGGCCCCTCATGTCCCTCGGCATCGGCGTCTTCCGAATTCAGTACTTGGACATCCCCTCCCCCCTCGCCTACGACTTCGCCTGGCACATGGCGCAGGACTGGGACGCCGGCGAGTGGGCCCGCGGCGAGGGCCAGGCGTACCTCTACTTCGAGCGGCGTCGCCTCCGCTGGCTGCTGCGGGATTTCTGCAGGGAGCGCAAGGTGTCCTTCAAGGAAGAGGCCGCTGTCTGGACATGGCTGGATTCTCTGCCGTGGACGGATGAGGACACGCTGGAGCTGCACTTCAGCTGGTAGCCCGGAGCCTCCAGACGGCATACAATGGACAACTGCCTACCACTAAGGAGACGAGTCATGCCCATGCACGATCCTCCGCACCCCGGCGAGACCGTAAAAGTATTGTGCCTGGAGCCTCTCGGCCTCTCGGTGACACGGGCGGCAAAGGGACTCGGCGTGACGCGACAGGCGCTGTCGGACTTGGTGAACGGCAGAGCACGGGTGTCGGTGGACATGGCGCTGCGGCTTTCGAAGGCATTTGGGTCGACGCCGGAGCTATGGTTGGGGTTGCAGCGGGCGTACGATCTGTGGCACGCGCGGGAGCGAGCGGAGGCGATGGTGGTGGAGCGGTTTGAGGAGCCGTCGGTGACGGTGTAGGGCCGCGTCTCTCCTTCCTTTGCTCCCAACCAGGGTGAAGTCGCACCCCAATTTCCAAATTCGTTCCACTCGCACCCTTGCGGCCCGCTCCGCTCGCTGCTATCATCCCCCTTGCCTTCACTTCCATATCTGCTGCAATCTGTAATTGACTTGTGTTCACCATTTGATTCACAGGAGTCAAGCAAATGACCACCAATAATTCCCACAACAACGACCAGATCATTGCTTGCCTCCGTTCCCTCAGGGAGACCATAGACAAGCTCCAGGAGCTCCTCGGCGCACCCGCCGAGGATACGATGGAGCGCCTCTACCGCCGCCGCCGCGAGCTGCTGACGCGCCTCTACGCCTCGGGCGGGCTTGATCAGCGGGGGATCTTCGCCCTGCTGGATGAGCACGATACCCCGCACCAGTGGATCGGCCAGCAGGTGAAGTCCGGCTACGTCGAGAAATTTCCCCGTCCCAACGGCAAGGACCTGTATGTCGCCACCCACAAGGCCGTGGAGGACCTGAACCTGCAGGAGGAGGCCTCCGCCCTGGTCTCGGCGTCCGACGAGACCTTCACCACAGACTGGGACAGCGCGGAGGACGCCGCCTATGACCGTATCTAACGTCCGCCACGGCGACGTCGTCCTGGTGCCCTTCCCGCTCAACTCTCCGACATCGACCCAGCGACGGCCGGCGGTCGTCGTCAGCGGCGACTATTTCAACTCCGGCACCGGCGAGGTGGTCATCGCGCCCATCACGGGCCACGGCCGCGCCGCGCCCCGTATCGGCGACTACGCGGTCATGGACTGGGAGAACGCCGGCCTCCTCGGCCCCGGCACCGTGCGCGCCCGCCTGACCACGCTGCGGTCCTCGCACCTGCTGCGCAAGCTCGGCGCGCTCTCCCGCCGCGATATGGAGGGCCTGTCCCAGTGGCTCCGCCGCGTCCTGGAGCTGTAGGCGCCTGTCCCGGTTCATCCTGAGGGAAATCGAAGGACGAACGGGGCTTCTCGCCCACGGATTCCGGCAGAAGCTGATATGTCGACTGAGAGTAAACATGCGCATCGTCCATACGGCTGACGTCCACATCGGCGTGGAGAACTACGGGCGTCCGGCAACTCAGGCCGACATCGACGCGCTGCCCCCGTACTTCGCGCCCGGCGTCGACCGGCGTTCGTATCTGGGCCTTTCCACACGACTCATCGACTTCCTCTGCGTCCTCGACCAGGTTGTCGACTACGCGACGCGCAACGACGCAGACCTTGTGCTCATCGCGGGCGACGCCTACAAGAGCCGAGACCCCTCGCAGACGCACCAGCGCGAGTTCGTCCGGCGCGTAGCTACGCTGGTGAGCCGCGGCATCCCCGTCTTCCTGCTGACCGGCAACCACGACATCGCCCACTCGCCGACGCGCGCAACCGCCCTTGCCATCTTCCCCACCCTCGACGTAGCCGGCGTCACCGTCGCCGAGCGCTTCGGGACGCACCGCGTCGAAACGCGCTCGGGGCCGCTGCAGGTGGTCGCGCTGCCGTGGATACGGCGAGGCCAGCTTCTGGCGCGGGATGAGCGCCAGGGCGCGCCCATCGACGAGGTCACGCGCTACGTGGAGGAGGACCTGACGGCGCGCATCCTGTCTGAGGCGGACGCCCTCGCCTCCGACGTCCCGGCCATCCTGGCCGCGCACGTCACCGTGAACGGCGCCGTGTCGAGCTCGGAGCGCTCGATGATGCTGGGCCGCGACTACGCGCTGCAGCCGAGCACCCTCGCGCTACCGGTGTTCGATTATGTCGCCCTCGGGCACATCCACAAGCACCAGACGCTCATCGCCTCGCCGCCTGTCGTCTACCCGGGCAGCCTGCAGCGCGTGGACTTCAGCGAGGAGGACGACCGCAAGGGCTTCTGCGTGGTGGACATCGACCCGGCGGGGCCCAGGGGCGATCGAACGCGGTGGGAGCACGTGCCCGTCGACGCCCGCCGCTTCCTGACCATCGAGGCGACCGTCCCTGTCGACGCCGGGGACCCCACATCGCTCGTGCTCCAGCGAATAGCGGCGCGCGACGTCGACGGGGCCGTAGTTCGCGTCCACGTGACAGTACCGGGGCCGCTGGCGGGCCGCGTGAACGAGCGCGCCATCCGCGACGCCCTCGCCGGGGCGCACTCCGTCGCCGCCGTCAGCCGCGAGGTCATCCACGAGCGGCGGCCCCGCATTGGCTCGGACGCGCGGGGCATCACGCCGCAACAGGCCCTTGAGCGCTACCTGGAGGGCCGCACAGACCTGAGCGACGATACTCGCCGCCGTGCGCTCGAGTGGGGCACGGAGCTGGTGGCCGAAGAGACTTCGAGGGAGTAGCGGGCGTGGACGTTACCGCGGTCGTCCTGGTCATCGCCCAGTGGGTGCACACCCTGGCGGCCGCCTTCTGGGTGGGAGGCGGCCTGGTCTACCTGCTCGTCATTCGCCCCGCGGCTCGGCGGGCAGAGGGCGGCGGTCAAACGCTCGCCGACGAGTTCCGCGGGCTGGTGGACATCGCCGTCATCGCGATGGTGATCACCGGCGTCGTGCTCGCCTTCGACCGGCTGACGTCGCAGCACGCGGGCGTCGGCTACGCGGCGGTGCTCGGCGTGAAGCTGGCGCTGACGCTGTGGATGTTCTGGCTGGCCGGCGTCATCCGCAGGCGGCGGCCTCGGCCCGCTACGGCGCCACGGGCTGCAGCTGCGCCCCGCACGGGGTGGCGGCATCTCATGGACGCGGCGAACCAGGTCGTCGTCATCGGCGTGGTGGTGTTCCTGCTTTCGACGGTGATGCAGGCGCTGTTTGAACGCGCGCTGCAGTAGGTGATACCCTGCCCATACAGGTTAAGAGGAGCGTGCAATGCGGCGAGACCTCATGGACATCCTGGTGTGCCCCGTCTGCAAGTCCCCCCTGCTGCTCGATGTGGAGGTGGAGGCGGAGGAGAACGAGGAGATCATTACCGGCTCGCTGCACTGCGCGGAGTGTCCCCAGACCTACCCCATCATTGACGCGATACCCAACCTGCTGCCGCCGTCGCTGCGGCAGTAGCCAGCGCGGTGGTTACCGCTCCACGCCCCGGCCGCGAGTCACTTCCGACATGAGGTTGGAGAAGAACTCCTTGTTGTTCTTCGACTTGCGCAGCCAGTCAAGCACCCGCTCCGTAGCGTCCGTGGAGTCCATGTTGGACGTCTGCGCGGAGAGTGAGATCATCCGGCGCAGAAGCATGACCTGCTTGAACGTCTCCTCGGTCAGCAGGAGCTCGTCGCGGCGGGTGCCGCTGCGGTGGATGTCGATGGCCGGGAAAACGCGACGTTCGGCGAGCCGGCGTTCCAGGTGGATCTCGCTGTTGCCGGTGCCCTTGAACTCCTCGTAGATGACCTCGTCCATGCGGCTGCCGGTGTCCACGAGGCACGTCGCGACGATGGTGAGGCTGCCGCCCTCCTCCGTGTTCCGCGCGGCGCCGAAGAAGCGCTTGGGCGGGTAGAGCGCGCTGGTGTCGATGCCGCCGGAGAGCGTGCGGCCCGTCGAGGGGAGCGCCAGGTTGTAGGCGCGCACCAGCCGCGTCAGGCTGTCCAGCAGCACCACCACGTGCTTGCCGCTCTCGACCAGCCGCTTGGCCCGCTCCAGTGAGACCTCCGCCGTACGGCAGTGGTCCTCCACCGGCTCGTCGAAGGTGGAGGAGTAGACCTCGCCCTTGATGGAGCGTCGCAGGTCGGTGACCTCCTCCGGCCGCTCGCCCGCCAGGACGATCATCAGGTACACGTCCGGCGCATTGGCCAGCACGCCGTTGGCGATGTCCTTCAGCAGGAACGTCTTGCCTGCCTTGGGCGGTGACACGATGAGCGCTCGTTGACCCTTGCCAAGCGGCGAAACGAGGTCAATGAGCCTCTGCGACAGATTGTCCTGTTTCGATTCCAGAACAAGTTGTTCCGTGGGGTACATGGGCGTCAGGTTGTCGAAATGCGCCCGCGTGCGGGTCAGCTCCGGGTCGGCTCCGTTGACGGCCTCGACGCGGATGAGGCCGAAGTAGCGCTCCCCCTCCTTGGGCGGGCGCACCTGCCCGGTCACCTGGTCGCCGGTGCGAAGCCCGAAGCGGCGTATCTGGGACTGCGAGATGTAGACGTCGCCGGGTCCGGCGCGCAGGCCCTGCTGGCGCAGGAACCCGTAGCCGTCGCCGATGATCTCGAGCAGGCCCGTGGCGAGCACGTAGCCCTGGCGCTTGGCGAACGCCTCCAGCAGGTGGAAGACGATCTCCTCCCGCCGCTGGGCGCCGTTCTCCACGCCCATCTCATGGGCCAATTCGACCAGTTCTTCCTTGGTCTTGGCCTCCAACTGTGCCATGGTAACTGCGGTCTCTTGCATGTCTCTCCTTGGACGTTGTCCTTGCGTTCGGCCCCGCTCTGTGATTATGTCCTGATTTTTGGCGGGACCCGCTCTTGTTCAGCTTTCTCTCGTTCTATCTGTTTACCGATCCACCGACGCCGTCCAGCGGCAGCGGTGGCTGCATGCCTTCCCGAGTGATGTGCTGCGCTACGGCGACAAACTCGCGGAACAGCGGGTGCGGCCGGTTGGGCCTCGAACGAAACTCCGGGTGGAACTGCGTCCCAACCATGAACGGGTGGTCCGACGCCTCGGCGATCTCCACCAGCCGCCCGTCCGGCGAGAGGCCGCTGAAGCGCAGCCCCGCGTCCTCCAGCCGCTCGCGGTAGTCGTTGTTGAGCTCGAAGCGGTGGCGGTGCCGTTCGTCCACCACATCCTCCGCGTACGCCTGCGCCGCGATGGTCCCGGGCTCCATGTGGCAGGGGTAGATCCCCAGCCGCATCGTGCCGCCCATCTCCGTGATGTCCCGTTGTTCCGGCATCAGGTCGATGACCGGGTACTGCGTTTCTGTATCGAACTCCGTCGAGTTGGCCCCTTGCATGCCGGCGCAGCTCCTCGATCGCTCGACGACCATCAACTGCATCCCGAGGCAGAGCCCCAGGTATGGCACCTGGTGCTCGCGGGCGTAGCGGACGGCCTCCACCATGCCGTCGACGCCGCGCGGCCCGAACCCGCCCGGCACCACGATGCCGCAGGCGTCATGCAGGAAAGTGTGCGCGCCCTCCTGCTCGACGTCCTCGGACGGCACCCAGATGACCTCCACGTCGCGGTGGTGGAACAGGCCCGCGTGCTGCAGCGCCTCCTTGACGGAGATGTAGGCTTCCGGGAGGTTGGCGTACTTGCCCACCACGGCGACCTTAAGCGGCGTCTTGGGCTCTTTGATGCGCCCGACGATCTCCTCCCAGTCGCGCAGGTCCGGCGTCAGGTTGCCGAGCCCCAGTCTATCTGCGAGGAGGCCCGACAGGCCCGCCTCCTGCAGCACCAGCGGCACCTCGTAAATGGTGTCGACCGTCTGCAGGGGGATCACGGCGTTCGGCTTCACGTCGCAGAAGAGCGCGATCTTGTCCTTGATGCCCTCCGGCACGGGGAAGTCGCTGCGGCAGATGATGCAATCGGGCTGAATGCCGATGCTGCGAAGCTCCTTCACGCTGTGCTGCGTCGGCTTGGTCTTCAGCTCGCCCGTCGAGGAGATATGGGGGAGCAGGGTGACGTGGATGTAGTAGACGTTGTCGCGGCCCACGTCGTTCGGCATCTGCCGGATGGCCTCCAGGAACGGCAGGCCCTCGATGTCGCCGACTGTGCCGCCGACCTCGACGACCACGACGTCGGGGTCGGACTCCTCGGCGAGGCGCATCATCTGCTTTTTTATGACGTTGGTAACGTGCGGCACCGTCTGAATGGTGCCTCCCAGGTAATCGCCGGCCCGCTCGTTGGCGATGACGCCGCTGTACACTTGCCCGGCGGTCACGCTGGAGGAGCTGGTCAGCTCCAGGTCGATGAACCGCTCATAATGACCCAGATCCATGTCTGTTTCGGAGCCGTCGCGCGTGACGAAGACCTCGCCGTGCTGGTAGGGGGACATGGTTCCGGGGTCGACGTTAAGGTAGGGGTCGAGCTTTTGAACGGAGACGGAGAGACCGGCGCTTTTGAGGATTCGCGCAATTGATGCGACGCTGATGCCCTTCCCGACGGAACTCACCACGCCGCCAGTCACAAATATATATTTCGTCATACGGGGCAGCCGCTTTCTCCCGGCTTGTGAATGGTGAACGACAACGGAAGCTTAGCAGGCGCTACGTGGAAACCAGTGGGCTGCGGGTGGGGAAGCCGTCGTCCCCAACCCAGGGGACCCTTGGCTGATACGCACTTACTCGTACCGGAAGCAACAGTACGTGCAGTTACATGGTTTGTCAAGTGCCTTGCCACGGAATGCGAATTGCGTTTCGCGTCACTTCCGCGGCCCGCACACAATTCCTTAAACCCGCCTGATTTCTCGTTGACCTGCACCAACCCCTTCACTAGAATACCCCCCTGAGCAATCTGCACGCAGGAGGGACCATGAACTCCGGACTGATTGGCAAGATTGAGAAAGCCAAGCGGTACGCCCAGGACCCGGGGCGGCTCACACTCCTGAAGTTCACGGTCCACTTTCATGGAGACCATTCAGACCATACCGTCACGTACGAAGGCGGCTCCTGGCACTGCGAGTGCTCGTTCTTCTCCACCCACAACACCTGCAGCCACACAATGGCCATCGACGCGCAGCTGGGCGGCATGATTCCGGCGGAGTTCTCCGCCAGGTAGGGGAGCGTGTTCCCGTCCTTTGCCTTCGGTGGCGCATATCAGTTACTGACCTAGCCCTGATGTTGCGTGTCAGTCAAGTGGTTGCGGATGAGTTGTATCAATGCCCACAACCACTGGGTGACTTCATCAATCTGTGACTCTGTCAGTTCGTATTGTGTGTGGACAGCAAGCTCATTGTATTTTCCTGATTGGACAAACAAACCACTGTCTTGGGCTTGTTTCCTCAGGGACTCAATCTCTTCTGACGGAACATCTGGCTTGTCTCTCAACGCGGCGAGGTAGGTATATAACCGACCATAGTAGGAAGTTGAAGCATAACCGTAGCAGACCCAATATCGTTTCCCTCCAGAGACAACGTAGAGGGAGAAGCTCTTGGCGGCCCAAGTCGTGAGCATTCCTTCATATTTGCCAAGGTCAAGCACCCGCTCATAAAAAATTCTGGCGCTTCCGGTGAATGTGTCTAGAAACTCCTCCCGACTGATTCGTGCCTGACGTTTCTTGAATTCCTCTGCTGCAGCGCTGTCTTCTGGGGAGGCTGCGACAAGCAGCTTGCCCACGCGCGGTGTTACGTCTCGGCCAGACAGAACCAGAAGTAGGGCCTCAGCCTGCTCAGGTTCAATTTGGAAGAACTCCCTAGATTCGTTGGCCCTGTACGGATGAAAGGCCCGGTGGAGAGCGCTTTCTACAGTTGCGGCCTCAGTGCTCTCAATCTCCTTGGCGATGACGCACTCAAATGGAAACGGAACGCCGGTAGTAAAGAGTTCGTTCATCCTCCGCTGGACGTCATCGCGGTCGGTCATGCCGATCTTTACGAGACCTGGCATTGCGGGGTTGGTAAGGACATAGACTATGTTCGGCATCTTTGATTCCCTGAGACTTCCGTACACTTTCCCGTTGGACTATGCGCTCCCTACTCCTGAAACCGGCGGATGACCAGGCAGGCGTTCTGGCCGCCGAAGCCGAAGCTGTTGGACAGCACTGTCTGTACGTCCGCGCTCCGCGCCACGTTTGGAACGTAGTCCAGGTCGCAGGCCGGGTCCGGGTCTTCGTAGTTGATCGTCGGGTGGATGGTGCCCGTCTCGATGGACTTCACCGCCGCGACGGCCTCCACCGCGCCCGCCGCACCCAGCGCGTGCCCGATCATCGACTTGGTCGAGCTGATGGGAACCTTGTACGCCGCGTCGCCGAACACCTGCTTGATCGCCAGCGTCTCCACCGCGTCGTTCAGCGGCGTCGAGGTGCCGTGCGCGTTGATGTAGTCGATCTCCTCCGGCATGATGCCCGCATCGGCGAGGGCCCACCGCATTGCGCGGGCGGCGCCGTCGCCGTTGTCGTCCGGGTGCACCGGGTGGAAGGCGTCGGACGATACCCCGTAGCCTACCACCTCGCCGAGGATGTTGGCCCCGCGCCCCAGCGCGTGCTCCATCTCCTCCAGCACGAGCGACGCCGCTCCTTCGCCGGGCACGAAGCCGTCGCGGTTCGCCTCGAAGGGGCGGCTGGCCCTCGCCGGGTCCTCGTTGCTGGATGAGAGCGCCTTGATGACGCTGAACCCGCCAAGCGCAAGCTCGCAGATGCCTGCCTCTGTGCCTCCGCTGACGACGACCTTTGCCGCGCCCCTGCGGATGACCTCGGCGGCCTCGCCGATGGCCTGCGTGCCCGCGGCGCACGCGGTGATGACGGTGTTGGTGTAGCCCCTGAGTCCCAGAATGCGGCTGACCTGGGCCGCGGCCATGTTGGGCAGGATCATCGGGATGAAGAAGGGAGATTCTTTCATCCCGCCGCGTTCAAACAGCACCTTGGCCTGCTCCTGGGTGACAGGCATGCCCCCGTTGCCGTTGCCAAGAAGCACTCCGGCCGCGTCTGGGTCCATGTTCGACCCGTTCAGCCCGGACTGCTCCATCGCCCGCACCGCAGAGGCCACGGCCATCTGCGAAAACCGCGCCATCCGCCGCGCCTCGCGGCCGTCGATGTAGCTTGCCGGGTCAAAGCTCGTGACCTCGCCCGCGATGCGGCACGGGAACCCCGTGGGGTCGGCCATGGTCATCGGCCCGATGCCTGACCGGCCCTGCACCAGCGCGTCCCAGTACTCATCCACAGTCTCGCCAAGCGGACTCATGATGCCCATGCCCGTTATGACAACACGCTTTCGCTCTGCCACTGCTTACCTCACACGCGAAGAAAATCGAACGTCCTGAAATTCAGGATACTCCTCCGGCGGGATGCCAAACAGGCGCTCCCGCACCTCTACTGCCGTGAAAAGCGACCCCGTGGCCAATACCAGGTGCTCCGGCCCCGCGAGGGTCTTCGCCAGCGCGAACCCCTCGGCGACGCTGCCGCCCCACTGCACCGGCATGCCCGCGTCCCGAAACTCCTGCATCAGCGTGTCCATGGGCACGGCGCGGGGGTGGCGCGACGCTGTTACCACGACCGCCTCGGGTTCGAGGGCCGCAAGCCCCCGCACGATTCCGCGCAGGTCGTGGCCCAGCGACGCCCCAAACAACAACACGCGTCTCCGAGCGCCAAAGTAGCGGTCGACGGCCTCCACCAGCCTCTTCGCCGAGTACGGATTGTGCGCGCCGTCGGCGACGACGAGCGGTTGCTCCTCCAGCACCTCCAGCCGCCCTAGCCACCGCACGTTCGCGAGCCCGTCCAGCGTCGACTCATGCGTGACCGCTGGGTCGCTCCCCGCCAGGGCCGCCGCCGCCGCGATGGCGCACATAGCGTTCTCCACCTGGTGCTCGCCGAGCAGGGGCAGCCAGCCGTCCCAAGATCCCCCTGTGCCCTCGGCGCGGAAGGACTGCCCGCGAAGGTCGAAGCCGGTCACGCTCCACTCGTAGCGTTCGTCTGTCCGCACCAGTTCTGCGCCGGCGCGGGCGCACGCCTCCTCCAATTCGGCGATGACACCGGGCGGCTGCGGAGCAGTGATCACCGTCGCGCCAGGCTTGATGATGCCCGCCTTGTCGTGCGCGATGGCCTCAACGGTGTCGCCGAGGATCTTCGTGTGGTCCAGGCTGATGGACGTGATGACGCACACCTGTGGCGATTGCACGGTATTGGTGGCGTCAAGGGTGCCCCCCATGCCCACCTCGAGCACCTGCCAGTCGAGCTTCCGCGACGCGAATGCGTGGAAGGCCATTGCCGTCAGCGTCTCGAAGGTGGTGACGCCCTCGGCGCTCATCGCCTCGACGGCGGGCCAGACTGCCTCGACCGTCGCCGCGAACTCCTCCTCAGTGAGCGGCTCGCCGTTCACCTGGATGCGCTCTCGCATGGTGTGCAGGTGCGGCGAGGTGTAGAGGCCGACGGTGTAGCCGCTGGAGCGGAGGATGGACGCGATCATGGAGGAGGTGCTGCCCTTCCCCTTGGTGCCCGTCACGTGCACCGTCGGCGTCGAGAGATGCGGGCGGCCGAGCGCGTCGAGCAGCGCGTGCATGCGGTCGAGGTCGTAACGCGGCCGGACGCCGGGCGGCTCCACCATGCGTTCCAGGTCTGCCAGACTCAGGACGTGGCGCAACGCGCTTGTGTAGTTCAACGATGCTCCTCACGAAATCCAGGGTTGCCGCGGCACGGGGCCAGATACGTGAACCGTGGACGTTGGTGGGATTGAAGGCGCGGATTGAAGTGCGAGGCCCGGCGCCTTCCTGTAGCTGTCTCAGGCTACCAGAGCGCCCCTTCATCGTCAACGCGGGTGCGCTTGCACGGCCCCCGCTTTTGCCCTAGCCTAACCCCCCGGAGGTGGCCCCTTTGACCGACATTGACCTCGCGTTCACCCCGGCCTGGCGACTGCGTGAACTGATTGCCGGCAAGCAGCTTTCTCCGGTGGATCTGACCACGCGCCTGCTCCGGCGCATTGAGGAGCTCAACCCCAAGCTCAACGCCTTCCTCACCGTGTGCGCCGGCGAGGCCCTTACCGCGGCGAGGCTCGCGGAGGAGCGGACGGCGCGGGACGAGGAGACAGGCCCGCTGCACGGCATCCCCGTGCCCATCAAGGACCTGAGCCGGACGGCAGGGATTCGCACCACCCGCGGCTCGCTCATCTACAAGGATGACGTCCCGGATGCCGACGACATGGTGGTGACGAGCATCAAGGCTGCCGGCGGCATCGTCATCGGCAAGACCAACACGCCCGAGTTCGGGCACCGGGGCACGACCGAGAACCTGCTCGGCGATCCGTGCCGCAACCCGTGGGACCTCGCAATGACGCCGGGCGGGTCGAGCGGAGGCTCCGCGGCGGCCGTCGCGTCGGGACTGTCGCCGGTCGCGCAGGGCAGCGACGGCGGCGGGTCCATCCGCGTGCCGGCCAACTTCTGCGGCGTCTACGGCCTAAAGCCCTCACGCGGCCGCATTCCTACGCCATACGGCACGACTGGCGGGTGGAACGTCTTCGGCGTTAGCGGTCCGCTCACGCGGGACGTCCGAGACGCGGCCACGATGCTGAATGTTATGTCAGGCCCCTTCCCGGAGAACCCCATGTCCATCCTGGAGCCGCCCCCCGATTTCACTATGGGCCTGCAGGACGGAATCAAGGGCCTGCGCGTGGCCTACGCCCCTAGCATCGGGCGGATGCCTGTCGACCCCGAGGTGCGCGCCGTCGTGCGCGAGGCGGCCAGGCTGCTCGCGGACCTCGGCGCGGAGGTCGACGAGATCGATCCCGACGTGGACGGGCTGACACTGCGGGAGAGCTTCCGTACCATCTTCGTCAGCGACATGTCGGCGGGTCTCGGACACCTGCTGGACACGCAAGCCCACATGCTCATGCCGACGATGCGCGAGTACCTGGAGCTCGCGACAACGTGGACCGTCGCGGACCTGGCCCGTGCACTCCGCGAGATGGAGCGCTTCAAGGGCGTGATGCGCGACGTCTTCCTCACCCACGACCTCGTCCTGAGCCCCGTCAACGCCGTGCCCGCCTTCCCCATCGAGGGCTGGCCGGACACCATCGACGGCGTCGCCGTCGAGCCGAGATGGGCGTTCACGCCCTTCTGCTACCTCTACAACATGACGGGCCAGCCGGCGGCCAGCGTCCCCTACGGCTTCTCCAGCGGCGGTCTGCCTATCGGAGTCCAGCTCGTGGGGCGCTTCGCCGACGAGGCGACGGTCCTCCGCGCGTCGGCGGCCATCGAGGCCGCGCACCCGTGGGCGCAACACCGCCCGCCGGTCAGCTAGCGACGGCTCGTCCTCACTTCGTTTTCGCTCAGGTCGAACGAGAAAGAAGTGGGCCGGACGCAACAGAACGCCGCTCGCCCCGACGGCCCCTGCCGTCAGAACGAGCGGCGTCTTCAATTCCCTGTTTGCGGCTAGTCTTCGCCGCGGCTGGCCGTGGCCCGCTCCAGCAGGCTCTCGACGGACTGCCCCAGGAGCAGCCTGCCGAGCCGCTTGTGGCCCAGTCCGTAGTAGTGGCGGTTCCACCACTGTCGCACGTCGTCGGCGGTCTCAAGCTCAATCAGCTCGTCCGCCGCGCTTTGGATCTTTGACTCCAGTTCTTCAACGTTCTTCGTAGTCATAGTTTATCCCCCCGGATGTGCTTCCTTTCCCTAGTTACCCCGGTTGGCCATCACGTCGATGAGCTCGCGGACGGCATCCGCGGACTTGTCGAGAGCGGCCTGCTCCTCGTTCGTGAGCGACAGCGTGATGACCTCCTCGACGCCGGCCGCGCCGAGCTTGACCGGCACGCCCACGCAGAGGCCCTCAATGCCGTACTCGCCCTGCAGCTTTACGCAGCACGGCAGGATCTGCTTGCGGTCGAACAGGATGGACTCGACCATCTGCGCCACCGAGGCCGCGGGTGCGTAGAAGGCGCTGCCCGTCTTCAGCAGCGAGACGATCTCGCCGCCGCCGTCCTGCGTGCGCTTCACGATGGCGTCCAGCCGGTCCTTGGCGATGAGGTCCGCCACCGGGATGCCGCCGACGTTGGTCGCGCCGACCAGCGGCACCATCGTGTCGCCGTGGCCGCCCAGCACGTAGGCGTGCACGTCCTGCACGGAGACGTTCATCTCCGCCGCCAGGAAGGTGCGGAAGCGGGCCGTGTCCAGGATGCCCGCCATGCCGAATACCTGCTCGCGCGGCTTGCTTGAGACGTCGAGCGCGTGCTGCGTCATCGCGTCCAGCGGGTTCGTCACCGTGACGACGATGCCGTCTGGCGAGTTCTCCACCACCTGCTTGATGACGCTGCCCACGATGTCCATGTTGGTGAACAGCAGGTCGTCGCGGCTCATGCCCGGCTTCCGCGCAATGCCCGAGGTGACCACCGTCACGTCGGAGCCCGCCGTGTCCGCGTAGTCGTTGGTGCCGATGACCGAGGCGTCGGACCCGACGACCGGGCCGGACTCCAGCATGTCGAGCGCCTTGCCCTGCGGCAGCCCCTCGACGATGTCCACGAGGACGACGTCGGCGTACCCGCGGTCGAATATGCGCTGCGCCGTGGTTGCGCCCACGTTGCCCGCGCCTACAACTGTTACCTTCTTGCGTGCCATTCCTCTTCCTTTGCGTCTGTGTGATTTCTACCAGAATCCAAAGGGGTCTTGGTCCCTGCGCTTCTTGGCGACTTTCGCCTTCTTCGTTGCCACGGTCTTCGCTACAGCCTCAAACTTGGAAAGCGGAATCGCTTTAACCGGTGGTAGTGTGCTAGGAAGGACGTCCTTAAACTTCTTACGGAACTGCGCATCAGTTTGGGCACCCTTCCGCGTATTGCACGGAGCGCACAATAATTGCATGTTGCTCGGCTTTTCTTGTCCACCTTGAGAGTGAGGCTTCTTGTGGTCAACGTGGCCATCCCCCAACCGAAGCTTGTGTCCGCAGTACATGCACTTGCCCCCTTGCAGGGCATGAAGTGGTTTGTGCCAGTCCTTAAGGGAAGTACGCTTGCGCACACCGTCTCTGAACCAGTCATCCATGAACATAGCTGTTTCTCCAGTGACACGGGTTTACTGATTCTCCCTTGAACATCCCTCTCGCCTCGTGCCCCCTTAAGCGATCGAGAGATTAAGAACTAGGTAAACCCAAGATGATCCGCAACCCCGTAACCCCAAACCAATGCTGCGATACCAAAGCCTACGTAAACTGGCAGCGTCCAATCTAACTGCAAGCTTCTCGCAGTTATAGCAGTCACAACTGCGGCAAATACCCCAGCTCCCAAGCCCCACCACAAGAACCCAGACTCATAAACCAGCACCCCAAGAACGAGCAGGACTATAAATAGCCCACCTAGCCCCTTCTCTTTGTTGCCCAAAACGGCCTCCTCCCCACCTCTCTGGATACCGGCATTCGCCGGTATGGGGGTTGGGGCGTTAGCCAGCGTCGACGTATGCCTGCCAGCGGTTGCCGACGTTGGCGTCCTCGACGGTCGCCATGATGTAGTCGCCGAACTCGGCTCCCGTCGCGCCCGTGCTGCGGCCCGTCATCACGATCTCGCGCTCGTACTGCCCGCAGATGTCCAGCGCCTGGTGCAGCCGCTGGCCAAGGTCCGGGTAGCCGATGTGCTCCATCAGCATGGCGCCGGCGCGGAGCATGGAGCTCGGGTCGGCATACTGGGCGCGGCCTTCGGAGACCATGCGCGGAGCGCTGCCGTGAATCGCCTCGAACATGGAGGACTGGTTGCCGAGGTTGGCGCTGCCCGCTGTGCCCACGCCGCCCTGGATCTGGCCGGCCTCGTCTGTCAGGATGTCGCCGTACAGGTTCGGCATCACCAGCACCTGGAATTCGGCGCGCCGCGCGGGGTCAAGCAGCTTGGCGGTCATGATGTCGATGTACCAGGCGTCCAGCTCGATCCCCGGGTAGTTCTTGGCGATGTCCTGCGCCAGGTTCAGGAAGTTGCCGTCCGTCGTCTTGACGACGTTCGCCTTGGTCACGGCGGTCACCTTGGTCTTGCCCGTGCGCTTGGCGTACTCAAACGCCGCATCGATGATGCGCTGGGAGCCGGGCCGCGTGATGACGCGGAAGTCGATCGCCAGGTCGGAGTCTACGTTGATGCCCTGGCTGCCCACGGCGTACAGGTCCTCCGTGTTCTCCCGGAAGAACGTCCAGTCGATGCCTTCCGCCGGGATGCGGACGGGACGCACGTTGGCATAGAGGTCCAGCTCTTTGCGCATGGCCACGTTGGCGCTCTCAAGGTTGGGCCAGCCGTCGCCCTGCTCGGGTGTGTGGGTGGGGCCCTTCAGCGTGACGTGGCATTCCTTGATTTGGGCCAGCACGTCGTCCGGGATGGACTTCATGTGCTCGGCCCGGTTCTCGATGGTCAGGCCCTCGATGATCTTGAAGGCTACCTTGCCCGATGCCACGGAGTCGCGGAGCAGGTACTCGAGCACGCGCTGCGCCTCCGCCGCGATGTACGGCCCGATGCCGTCGCCGCCCATGACGCCCACGGTGATCGTGGGCACGGACGCGAAGTCAATGGCAGGTTCCGCCGACTTCAGCCGCTCCACGCGCTCCAACTGCTGCTGCAGTACGACGCCGAAGTGCTCCTTGGCTGCCTCTATTGCTTGGGTGTCTACCATCTTTTCCTCCACGCTGTTGCAATGTAATTTGCGAGGCTACTCCGTCGCGATGACCGCCAGCACGTCTCCCCTCGCCACTCTGGAGCCGGCCTGCTGCGAAATGCGTGTCACGACCCCGGCGGCGGGCGCGGGAAGAGTGTTCTCCATCTTCATCGCTTCCAGCACGACAACCGTCTCGCCTGCGGCCACGCGCTGTGATTCAGAAACAGTATAGCGCACCACCGTGCCCGGCATGGGCGCGGTCAGCAGCCGCTCGCCGGGGGCTGCCTGTGGCGCGGATGCTGCCGCAGACGCCGGGGCGGGTTGCGCGGCGGGCTGCGGCCGTGGCGCCGGCGCCGGTCGAGCGGGTGCGGCCGCGGAGGCCGAGGCTTCCGCCGGCGGAGCGCCCGTGGGCGTGACCGTCACGCTGAACGGCTGCCCGTCGACCGTGACCTGTACCGCTCCGGCCTCCGCCGTTTCGCCCGGCGTCACCGTGACGGATAGCTCGCTGCCCTCGACGACGACGTCGAAGGTGCGGGACGCGGCCTGCTCAGAGGCGCTCACAGCGGGATGTTCCCGTGCTTCTTCGGCGGCAGGCTGTCGCGCTTGTCCCGAAGCATTTCAAAGGAGCGGATCACGCGCATCCGGGTCTCGGCCGGGTCGATCACGTCGTCGATGAACCCGCGTGAGGCCGCGACGTAGGGGTTGGCCGTCAGGTCGCGGTACTCCTGCACCAGCCGCGCGCGCTCGGCGTCCTGGTCCTCGGCGTTGCGGATGGCCTCGCGGTGGATGACGTTGACCGCGCCCGCCGGGCCCATGACGGCGATCTCCGCCGACGGCCACGCGTAGTTCACGTCCGTCCGCAAGTGCTTGCTGCCCATGACGATGTAGCCGCCGCCGTAGGCCTTCCGCGTCAGCACGCTGACCTTGGGCACCGTGGCCTCCGCGTAGGCGTAGATGAGCTTTGCGCCGTGCTTGATGATGCCGCCGTACTCCTGCTCCGTTCCGGGCAGGAAGCCGGGGACGTCGATGAACGTGAGGATGGGCACGTTGAAGGCGTCACAGAAGCGCACGAAGCGCGCGGCCTTCAGCGACGCGCCGATGTCGAGCGACCCCGCGAGGTACGCCGGCTGCTGCCCGACGATGCCGACCGTGTGGCCGTCCATGCGCCCAAAGCCGACGACGATGTTCTGCGCGTTCTCCGGCTGTACCTCCATGAAGTCGCCGCCGTCGACGACCGCGTCGATGACGTCCTTCATGTCGTAGGGCTGGTTCTCGCCCTCCGGCACGATGGAGCGGAGCGTCTCGCAGAGCCGGTTGGGATCGTCGCCGCTGTCGCGCCGGGGCGGGTCCTCGGCGTTGCTCGACGGCAGGAATTCGAGGAGCCGCCGCACCTGCTCGATGCACTCCTCGTCATTGGCGTAGGCAAAGTGCGCGACGCCGCTGATGGCGGTGTGCGCGTGCGCGCCGCCCAGCTCCTCGTGCGTCACCTCCTCGCCGGTCACGGACTTGATGACGTCGGGGCCGGTGATGTACATCTGCCCGGTGCCCTCCGTCATGAAGATGAAGTCCGTGATGGCGGGGGAGTAGACGGCGCCGCCCGCGCATGGGCCCATGATGACGGAGATCTGCGGCACCACGCCGGACGCCAGCGTGTTCAGCAGGAAGATGTCGCCGTAGCCCTTCAGGCTGGAGACGCCCTCCTGGATGCGCGCGCCGCCCGAGTCCTCGATCCCGACGACGGGCGCGCCCACCTTCATGGCGAGCTGCATGATCTTGCAGACCTTCTCCGCGACGACCTCCGAGAGCGAGCCGCCCATGACCGTGAAGTCCTGCGCGAAGACAAAGACCTGCCGGCCGTTGACGTGCCCGTAGCCCGTCACCACGGCGTCGCCGAGCGCCTTCTGGTCGGCCAGGCCGAACTCGGTCGCGCGGTGCGTCGCGAAGCTGTCCAGCTCCTGGAAGGAGCCGGGGTCGACCAGCAGCGCGAGCCGCTCACGTGCGGTGAGCTTGCCCTTCTCGTGCTGCTGGGCTATGCGCCGCTCGCCGCCCCCGAGGAGGGTCTGGGCGCGGAGCTGTTCAAGTTGGTCCAGTCGGGACTCTTGCCGTTGTTCCACAGACGTACGCTCGTTGTATACAGGCTGTGCCGTAGGGAAAAGCCGAATTATCCTAGCACGCGCCCAAACGCCCCCGCAACACGCGCCGCTCACCCCCCGTCATACCGGCGAACCGGCGAAGGCCGGTATCCAGAACGCCTGCGCCCAACGCCCTCTACCCACGCGAGCGGGGGAAGGCCGGGATGGGGGAGCAGATTCCGTTCGCGCTGAGGGAAATCGAAGCATGAACGGCGCCTGCCGCCGCTCGCTCAGAGCCCGCCGGTCTCACTTCCGCCTCACCCCGCCCTTCCTCTGGACATTCGGGTTGGCTATTGTAGAATATGCGCGTTTGTACTATCTTCCACACAGGACTTCCAGGGGCATAGGAAAGTCTGTCACACAGACGGGCAAGTCGATAAGGGGTCAGTATGAAACAGCAGATTGACGCGTATCTCAACCATCTTGCCGTGGAACGCGGCTTTTCCGGCAACACCATCATGGCGTACCGGAACGATCTCTACTCCCTCCAGAAGCACCTGGAGTCCGACGGCCTCTCAGATTGGCGCCGCGTCACCTCCGACCACTTGGCCGGGTTCGTGCTGTCGCTGCAGGAGAAGGGCTACTCGGAGACCACGCGCGCCCGGAAGACGGCCGCCGTCCGCTCCTTCTTCGCCTTTCTGGTCGACGACCGCATGCTGGAGAACAGCCCAGCCGTCGAGCTCAGCTCGCCCAAGATCGGACGGAGCCTCCCCAGCGCGCTCACCGAGGACGAGGTCGTCCGGCTGCTGGACGCGCCCATGGCCGTCGACACGCCGGAGTCGCGGCGGGACAAGGCGATGCTGGAGCTGCTCTACGCAACGGGCATGCGCGTCACGGAGCTCGTATCCCTCAAGGTGAGCGACGTCAACCTCAGCGGCGGCTACGTCCGCTGCATCGGCAAGGGCAACAAGGAACGCCTCATCCCCTTCCACGAGCAGGCGCTCGGCTCCCTGGAGTTCTACATCGATGAGGGACGCGATTCCTTCTTGGGCAACGGCCGGAAGGAGCAGGCCCTCTTCCTGAACCGGCGCGGCGAGCAGCTCACGCGGCAGGGGTTCTGGCTCATCCTGAAGGAGTATGCGCGCAAGGCGGGCATCGCCAACCCGGTGACGCCGCACACCCTGCGCCACAGCTTCGCGACGCACATGCTGCGCGGCGGCGCCTCCCTCCGGCAGGTCCAGGAGTTCCTCGGTCACGCCAGCATCGCTAGCACACAGATATACACCCACCTCACGGACGACCACTTGCGCGAGCAGTTTGAGGAAGCCCATCCCCGTGGCAAATAGGCCGGAGGGAGCAGGCCGGGATGCGCATCGCCGTAGGGAGTGACGAACGGACGGAGCTGACCGATGCCGTGGCCGCCGGTCTGGCGCCTCGCGGCATGCATTCTGAAGGCCGGGAGCCGGTCACGCCCGTGGCGGCCGCTCGAAACACAGGAGGCGGATTATGACCGTCATCACCATAAACGGGCAGCTTGGCGGCGCCGCCCGGGAAGTCGGGCAGGAGGTCGCCCGTCTCCTTGACCTCGATTATGTAGACCGTGTGCTCCTCGCCGAGGCCGCAAAGCGCGTCGGCGCGCCCATAGCTGCGCTGGAGGAAAAGGAAGAGGAGGACCAGTCACTGGGCAGCCGCCTGACACGGCTCATCCAGATCGCCTTCGAGCGCTCCGCCTACTCCGGCAACGGCGGCGACCCTTTCTTCGGCACTGGCGTTGACACGCTCCTGGCGCGCCCGTACCCGGAGGGGGAAAGCGACGAGGAGACGGCGGCGGTGGCAGCCGCACCCACAAGGCTGATCGACGACTCCCAGTTCTTTCAGGTCCTGTGCGACGTGATGAAGGACCTCGCAAAAGAGGGCAATGTCATCATCATGGGCCGCGGGGGCAACTTCGTCCTGAAGGACGTTCCCGGCGTACTGCACGTAGGCGTCGTGGCCCCCATCGACTTCCGCATGGACACGGCCATGCGGCGCAACAGCATGGACCGCGCCAATGCTGAGCGCTACGTCATGATGGAGGAGCGGGCGCGCATCAGCTTCTACCGCCGGCACTTCAAAGCCCATCCCGATGACCCGCACCAGTACCACATGATGGTAAACCCTGCTACCCTTGGTATAGAGAAGGCGGCCAAGCTGGTGGCGCAAGCGGTCCCGCTGGACGCCTGAGCGGTCAACAATCACAACTACGATAGCGCCCCGGTGCCAACCCGGCGCCCGGGCCCCGGAGGACGCACATGCCCCGCAGTTCCAGAGGCGCGACAGGTCACAGGGGTCACCGCACCCGCAAGAACCGTGCCGGCGCCCCCAAGGCCTCGGTCGCCGCGCAGCAGGTCGCGCCCGCCTCCGCTGAGCTTGCAGCCGAGTCTGCGCCCGAGACGACCATCTCCGCTGACGCCCCTTCGGCGTCCCCGGCCGCCGCGGCTGCCCCCGCGACGACTCCCCGCCGCGCGACCGTCTCGCAGCCTCCGGGCGCAACGGTCTCCGGCGCATCGGTGCAAGGCGACCCGCTTCTGAACAAGGAGCTCATCCGCATTGCGTTCTTCGCCGTGATCACTGCAATCCTGCTGGTGGTGCTCACCACCGTCTTGGGCAACTAGGGGAAGCACGCAGGCGCCCATCACCCCGCTCAAGCTTGAAGCTGGCTCAAAGACCATCGAATGTGCCAATGGTTTTCACGAAGCCAGGGAACTTCAGCTTGAGTTTTGTTCAACACCTTCAGTCAGGCCTCTGCTGTATCCTGCCTATGGATTGACGCAGACACATTGAACAAGCACTCCAGAATTCCCGCAAGGAAGATTCATAGCCTGTCTGGCGTCCGCCATCTGGACGCACACTACACTCACAAACAAGGACGCGGAGAGGAATAAGGGGAATGGGGATAGCACTCATAGTGCTGTTTGGGCTTTTGTTCATGGCAGGAATTGTCTCCGCGCTTGCCATCTGCCTTGTGTGCGCAGCAGTCGCACTTTACAGGAGGCAGGCAGTGTGGACATTTGCAATTGCCGGGGCCCTGTTTGGCGCATTCATTTTCCCTTGGCCTTATGTGCTCGCGAGGCTGTACGGGCGCTTGCTGCCTTACCCGATTATGGGGTTGATTTACCTCTTCGCATATGGCCTTTGGCTAATTGCGATACTGTCTGTCGTCACGAGCATCGCCTGGATATGGGAGTACACGCTTGGTACCTCTACAGGGTACGTCGCTTCGGGAGCCAGCATTGGCTCCGCTTCCTTCATGACCCTTTTGTATGGTGGTGGAATTGCTGTTTGTGGCTTTGCAATGTTCATGTCTGCAAAAGGTCTGTACAAGAGGTACCGCCTGGACAGACGCGATCCATTAGGCACCCAAATTGACAGCGCGTACGTGACGCCCTTCTTCTATGCCTACCTATGGCTTGCCGCTGCGCTTGCCGTAGCGTTTGTAAACGCCCACTACATGGTGTCTATTGGCGTCGATATTCAGGGATTCTAGAGCAAATACCGCTCCTGGTCTCATTGTTGTATCACCGGAATTGCCATTCTCACATCTTGCCCTCACTTGTTCGTGCACCCGCATCCGTAGCCCGCATGCCGTACAATACGGACATGGTGGACGCAACGACGCCCCCCACCCTCGCGAACGGCCCCATGCGTGAGCGTCTGGGCTCCGTCCCGGCGCGTCCGGGCGTCTACCTCTTCAAGAACGCCTCCAGCCAGTTCATCTACGTCGGCAAGGCGGCCAACCTGCGCAACCGGCTGCGCTCCTACTTCGGCACGCCCCTCGGCCTCGTCCCCAAGATACGCCGCATGGTGCAGCAGGCCCGCGACTTCGAGTTCGTCGTCACCCACTCGGAGAGCGAGGCCCTCATCCTCGAGAACACCCTCATCAAGCGGCACCGCCCGCCCTTCAACACTCGCCTGCGCGACGACAAGACGTACCCGTACATCAAGATCGACCCCAGCGAGGATTTTCCGCAGGTCTACTTCACCCGCCGCGTCCAGAACGACGGCGCGCGCTACTTCGGGCCCTTCGCAAGCGCGGACTCCGTGCGCAAGACCCTCGCGCTGCTCAAGAAGCTCTTCCCGTACCGCTCCTGCACCAAGACCATCACCGGAACGGACGCGCGCCCCTGCCTCGAGTACTACATCCACCGCTGCGTCGCACCGTGCGTCGGCTACGCGGATCGGGACAACTACATGGAGGTCATCGAGCAGGTGCTCATGTTCCTCGACGGCAAGACGACGGACGTCGTTCGGCAGCTCAACCACCGCATGCACGAGGCCGCGGAGAAGCTCGAGTTCGAGCGTGCCGCCCGCCTGCGCGACCAGGTGCAGGCCATCCAGCGCGTCGGCGAGGACCAGAAGGTCGTCTCGCTGCGCAACCAGGACACCGACGTCATCGCGATGGCCCAGGAGCGCAACGAGGCGTGGGTGGAGGCGTTCTTCATCCGCAACGGCAAGCTCGTCGGCCGCGACCACTTCATCATGGACGGCGTCCAGGACGAGGAGGAGGGGCGCGTCCTCGGCACCTTCATCCAGCAATTCTACGACCGGGCCTCCTACGTGCCGCCCACCATCCTGCTGCAGCACCCCGCCGACGACACGCCCCTGCTGACCGAGTGGCTCACGGGCCGCCGCGGCACGAACGTGCAGCTGCAGGTGCCCGTCCGCGGTGAGAAGCGCCGCCTCGTCGCAATGGTGGCGGAGAACGCGACGCAGGGGCTCAGCATGTCGAGGGCGCAGCGGCTCGCGGGGCAGGGAGCCCTCGACTCGGCGATGGCTGAGGTGCAGGAGGCGCTCAGCCTGCCACGCCTGCCCAAGCGCATCGAGTGCTACGACATTTCGCACGTCCAGGGTTCCGACACTGTTGGCAGCATGGTCGTCTTCCAGAACGGCGCGCCGCGCAAGGAGCACTACCGCCGCTTCAAGGTCAAGACCGTCGAGGGCCCCGACGACTTCGAGTCAATGCGTGAGGTGCTGCGCCGCCGCTTCGCCCGCATGGCCGCCACGCTCCCGACCGAGGACAACGCCGAGGACGCACCCAACGCGAGCGTAGAGAACGCCGAGCAACTGTCTGAAGCTCCGGACGGCAAGGCGTGGGAGAACGTGCCCGACCTCGTCCTCATCGACGGCGGCAAAGGGCAGCTCTCAGCCGTGCACGGGGTGTTCCTGGAGATGGGACTCTCAACGGACGTGGTTCCATTGGCGTCGCTGGCCAAGCGCGAGGAGGAGATCTTCGTGCCACACAGCCCGGAGCCGACGATGCTGCCGCGCAACTCACAGGGCCTTTTCCTCGTCCAGCGCGTCCGTGACGAGGCCCACCGGTTCGCCGTCACCTACCACCAGCGGCTCCGCTCCAAGCGCCAGACCCGCTCCGGCCTGGACACCGTCCACGGCATCGGCCCCAAGCGCCGCCGCATGCTCATGCAGCGTTTCGGCAGTGTGGCGGCCATCCGGGAAGCGACGTTGGAGGAGCTTTCGGCGGTGCCCGGCATGACGCGGGCATTGGCGCAGAACGTGAAGGAGCAACTGTAGGCGATTCGCCTACGCCTGCGGCGGCGGCACCTTCCACGACGCCAGCCGCCGGACGCCCTCCTCCAGGTCCTCGTCCGACAGCGTGAGCGAGAGCCGGATGTAGCCCTCGCCGTACTTGCCGTAGCCCGTCCCCGGCGTCACCACCATGTCGAGGTCGTCGAGCACGGCCGTCGCGAACGATGCCGACGTGAAGCCCTCCGGCACTGGCGCCCAGACGTAGAGGCTCGCCTTGGGCGGCTCCATCGTGATGCCGAGGCCGCGCAGCGCCTCGATCACCTTGTCGCGCCGCGCCTGGTAATGCGCGTTGCGCTCGTCGATCTCCTCCTGGCTCGTCTCCATCGCGCGTATGCCCATCTGCTGCACCGCCTGAGAGACGCCTGAGTCGAGGTTGGACTTGACCAGGAAGAGCGCCCTGACTAGGTCCGCGTTGCCCACGGCCATGCCGATGCGCCAGCCCGTCATGTTGTAGCTCTTTGACAGCGAGTGGAACTCGAGGCACACATCCTTCGCGCCGGGAACCTGCAGCGCGCTCACCGGCCGGTAGCCGTCGAAGGCGACCTCCGTGTAGCACGCGTCGTGCAGCAGCGCGATGTCGTGCTTGCGGCAGAAGTCGACGGCCCGCTCGAAGTAGTCGAGCTCCGCAACGGCGCCCGTGGGGTTGTTCGGGTAGTTCAGCCAGAGCACCTGTGCTTTCCGCGCTACGTCGTCGGGTATGGCGTCGAGGTCCGGCAGCCAGCCGCTCTCCTCGGTCAGCGGCAGCCAGTACGGCTCGGCGCCGGAGAAGAGCGTGCCGACGTTGTAGACCGGGTATGCGGGGTCAGGCTGCAGCGCGATGTCGCCCGGCTCCAGCAGCCCCAGCGCGATGTGCCCGATCCCCTCCTTCGCGCCGATGAGCGACATCACCTCTTTGCCGGGGTCCAGCTCCACTCCGAATCGGTCGTTGTACCACCCCGCGACGGCCTGCCGGAACTCAGGCAGTCCCTCGGTCTCCGGGTAGCGGTGGTTCGGCCGGCGGTGCGAGGCTTCCTTCAACTCCTCCAGCACCGGGTCCGGCGTCGCGAGGTCCGGGTCGCCGATGCCGAAGGTGACGACGCGCTTGCCCTCGGCCCGCTTGGCCGCAATGCGCCGGGAGATCTCCACGAAGAGATAAGGCGGAAGCTGCTGCACACGCTGGGTAAACTTCATACTGTCCCCTTCAACGTTCGTCATACCGGCGAAGGCTGGTACCCAGAAAGCCCGAACCAACCGCGCCGCACGCCCCCATCGTCATACCGTCATACCGGCGAATGCCGGTATCCAGAAAGCCCGATCGCAAGCCGCGCCCGCACCCCGCGCCTCTCCGCTTGCCTGTTGCGCAGGGGCGATTCGTGAATCGTCCGCACCATTATGTCAAAAGAAGAAAACTAGTCCGGCCAGCGGCCCTCGTAGACCAGTTCCACCGGGCCCTCCAGGAAGATGTCGCCCTCGCCGTCCCACGTCATCGTGAGCGTGCCGCCGGGGAGCTGCACGGCGACCTGCTCGTCGGTGTAGCCGTGGATGCGCGCCGCCACCGCGACGGCGCACGCGCCGCTGCCGCACGCCAGCGTCAGCCCCGCGCCGCGCTCCCAGACGCGTGCCGTCAGGTGCGTGCGGTCGACGACGTTCACGATCTCGAAGTTGACGCGTTTCGGAAAGAGCGGGTGGTGCTCCACTAGCGGGCCGATGGCCTCCAGCGCAAAATCCTCCACGGGTGTGTCCAGGAATACGACGGCGTGGGGGTTGCCCATGGAGACGCCGGTGAAGGCGAAGGCGTGGCCCGGCACAGCCAGCGGCCAGTCGAAGACGATGTCCGTCGGGTTGTAGTAGCGCGCGCTCGCCCCGCTGCCGGTGTGTGCTGTGGCATGGCCCGCGCCGATGGGTACGAGCCGCTGCGCCGGGTCGACGGGGACGCGCTCCGGCGTCAGTTCCGGGCGGCCCATGTTCACGCGGGCCCGCACAACCTGGCCGTCCCGCAAGATCGGCTGGATCTCCAGCACGCCCGCCCCCGTCTCGGCGGTGAAAGTGCCGTCGCGGAGCGTCACCATGCCCCGCTCGATGGCGTACTTGCTGAAGCAGCGAATGCCGTTGCCGCACATCTCCGCCTCTGAGCCATCCGGGTTCCACATGCGCATCCGCAGGTCGGCCACGTCCGAGGGCACGACCAGCAACAGCCCGTCGGAGCCGACGCCGAAGTGGCGGTCGGCCATGGCGGCCGCCAGCGCTCCCCAGTCGCGGTCCTCGCCGCGCGCTTCCACGACGACGAAGTCGTTGCCGGCGCCGTGCATTTTCGCGAAGTCCATAACCTGCCCCCGGTTGCATGTATCGGGTTGTGATTGCCCCTGCTGTAGCTGCTCCCAGTGTAGTTTGCCCGCCAACCCACGACAAGGCCGCCCCCCCCCCCCCCCCCGGCGACACCCCCCGCTGGTCCCCGCAGGA
>JAPONS010000076.1 GCA_026713825.1 Chloroflexota bacterium
CCCGCGACCGCGTGCCGATCATCGTCGCGACGGTCGCGTTCGGCATGGGCGTCGACAAGCCGGACGTGCGGCTGGTGGTGCACACGAGCCTGCCGAAATCGGTGGAGAGCTACTACCAGGAGACAGGACGGGCCGGGCGCGACGGGCTGCCGAGCGAGTGCGTGCTGCTTTTCTCGTACGGCGACAAGGTGCGGCAGGAGTTCTTCATCAAGCGAATTGAGGATGAGGGGGAGCGGCGGAACGCGCAGGAGAAACTGGACCAGATGGTGCGGTTTGCGGAGCTCCACACGTGCCGCCGGCGGTACCTGCTGGAGTATTTTGGCGAGCGGTGGGACGTGGAGGACTGCGGCGGGTGCGACGTTTGCCTGGCGTCGCAGGAGCGCGGGGAGTTTGACGCGACGGAGATCGCGCAGAAGGCGCTTTCCGCTGTCGTGCGGACGGGGGAGCGGTACGGGGCGGCGCATTTTACGGGGGTGCTGGTGGGCAGCCGGGAGAAGCGCATCCTGGCGGCGGGGCACGACGAGCTGAGCGTCTACGGCATCGTCAAGGACCTTGACCGGGGCCAGCTGCGGGAGGTGCTCGGGCTGCTGCAGGCGCGGGGGCTGCTGGCGCTGAACGACGGGGAGTACCCGACACTGCGGGTGACGGAGGCCGGACGGGAGTTCCTTCAGGGGCGCGCGAGGCTGTCGCTGCCGGTGCTGCGGACGGAGAGGCGGGCGGCGGCGAGGCTGTTCGACGGGGAGTCGATGGAGTATGACGCGGAGCTCTTCGAGGCGCTGCGGGCGCTGCGGCGGCGGTTGGCGGACGAGCAGGACGTGCCGGCGTTCGTGGTGTTCGGCGACGTGTCGCTGCGGCACATGGCGGCGTCGCGGCCGGTGACGGCGGAGGCGTTTGCGCGGGTGCCAGGCGTCGGGCAGGCGAAGCTGGCGGCGTATGGCGAGGCGTTCACGGACGCCGTCCGGCGGTACGTCGAGGAGCACGGGATTGCGGCGGCGGATGAGGCGTCGGCGCCGACGCTCTTCGGCGGTCCGGCGCGGGCGAACGGGCAGCGGCGGTCGACGCGCGACAACACGCGGGAGCTGCTGGCGCGGGGGCTGTCGGTGGAGGCGATCGCGAAGGAGCGGGGGATCTCGGCGAAGACGGTGCTGGGGCACATCGAGAGCCTGGACCGCGCGGGGGAGGCGCTGGAGGTGGGGCACCTGGCGCCGACGCCGGAGCGGATGCGGCGTATCGAGGAGGCGTTCGGGGTGTGCGGGAGCGCGTTTCTGCGGCCGGTGTGGGAGTACCTCGGGTCGGAGTTTGGGTACGACGAGATTCGGGTTGCGCGGGTATGTTTGCGGCAGGCGGGGCGGTTGGAGGGGTAGGGCCCATCCCCGTATCGAGTACGTGGTAAGCTCTAGACTTGCCCCTGAGGGGGACTGGACTCTTGCGACGCTTGAGCGGTAGGGCTTGCAGACATTCGAAGGTGGGGGCTGATTTCATGAGTGGACGTCTTCCGTTTGGGGAACTTACCAAGGGGTTCTCGAAGGAGCGGCGAGACCGCATCGAGGCGATCAAGGCCGAGCTGGTGGCTGAGTTGCCGGTGCAACAGGAACCGTTTCAGCAGGAGGGGCGGCTGGCTGGGGAATAGGACGGGGCCTTCGACGGGCTCGGGGTGTACGGGCCTCACCGCCCTTCCCCTCCCCCCCCCCGCGCCACCCCTGGATCCCGGCCTCCGCCGGGATGGAGGGGGGGGGGGTGCGGTCCTCTTACAGGCTAGAGGCTAGCGAACCCCCACTGCCCTTCCCCTCCCACCCCGCGCCACCCCTAAATCCCGGCTTCCGCCGGGATGGAGGTTGGGGGGTAGACGGGCTGTTGAAAGCCTCGGGGGGGAGCGCCCCCACTGCCCCTCCCCTCTGGATTCCTGCCTGCGCAGGAATGACGTAGTTGGGGTCGATGGCGGCAGTTGAATGTGAGCTAGCGCTTTAGGAGGAGGGCTTGGCAGAACTTGGCGGTGTCGTAGAGGTCTGGGATGTCTACGTACTCGCGGGTGGTGTGCATTAGGTTGGTGGACATGCCTACCACGACGGCGGGGATGCCGTGGCGGTTGAAGACGTTGGCGTCTGTGCCGCCGCCGGTGGGCTTGAGGTCGGGGCGGAGGCCGAGGTCGCCGAGGACGCCGGTGGCGCGCTGGACCATGACGTGGTCGTTGGGTAGGTGGTAGGTGTGGAACTGGACGTTGAGGTCGCCGACGATCTTGGCCTCGGTGTAGTCCTCGCGGGCCTTCGAGAGGGCGCCCTCTACCTGGAGGCGGAGGAGCTCGAGGGTCTCGGTGTTGCGGGAGCGGAACTCGCCGGAGAAGAAGGCCTCCTCGGGGACGGCGTTTCGGACGCTGCCGCCGGAGATTAGGCCGACGTTGATGGTGGTCTCGTCGTCCATGCGGCCCTGTGGGAGGCGGCCGATGATGTCGGCGGCGATGCGGATGGCGTTCAGACCCTTCTCGGGCTCGACGCCGGCGTGGGCGGAGCGGCCTGTGACGTGGACGTCGAAGCCGACGTAGGTGGGGCTGGCGGTGATGACGGTGTTGACGGGGCCGTTGCCGTCGAAGACGACGGCCTGACGGGCCTGCACCATGGAGAAGTCGAGATTCCAGGCGCCGACGAGGCCGATTTCCTCGCCGCGGGTGAAGACGAGCTGGACGGGGATGCGCTGGAGGCCGTCTTCGCGGACGGACTCGAGGGCCTCGAGGATGGCGGCGATGCCTGCCTTGCAGTCGCCGCCGAGGATGGTGGCGCCGTCGGTGTGGACCTCGTCACCGACGACGCGGGGCTTGATGCCGCGGCCGGGCTCGACGGTGTCCATGTGGGCGGAAAGCATGAGGGGATCGGAGCCCTCCTCGGATGCGAGGAGGTTGCCGTGGGCGTCGCGGGCGATGGTGAAGCCGAGGTCGGTGAGGCGGCGGGTGAGGTCCTGGGCCATCTCCTCCTCCTCGCCGGAGGGGGAGTCGATCTGCACGATGTCGCAGAAGGTGGTTACGAGTCGGTCCTTGTCCAGCATGTCGGCCTCCGGGCGCGGGGTGGGCGAGTGTTGGGGGCATTGTACAGGATGGGGCGTACATTGTTGTGGATTTGTGAGGCGCATAGAATGAGGCGGAAGTGGTGTGAGGAGCAGCAATGCCGATAGAAAGAAACAAGGTTGAAGCAGGGGCCTTTAATGGAGATCTTGCGCTCCCTTTTGAACTACGGCTTCAAGACTTCCAGATGGCCATGCAGGATGTCTACGATTTCTTCTACGACGTCAATTCAAACTTGACAGGGAAAGGACTTCTACGGCTAGACGACTTCTTGCGGCCAGCCATTCTGTCCGGGGTGCTGTCCGACATGTTGACGGCGAGTCTGGCAAAGCACTCACGTGTTCTAAGGGAAAACCGCTATCACAACGGTCACCCCGACTTAATTGTCCAAGGAATCTACCCGAACAATGCGGTTAAGGCTGGAACGGACGGTGTTGAGATCAAGACCACTCGCAAGATTGGTGGCGCTGTTGACACTCACGGGGCGAGGAATCAATGGCTGTGTGTCTTTGTCCACAAAGTTGACACAGATTCCGAACCGGCTTTGGATAGACAGCCCATGACATTTACTGAAGTGTACTGCGGGGAAGTCACCGTCGATGACTTTCGCCGTAATGCTAGAAGTGAGTTAGGTACGCGGACGGCGACCTTGCACAAGGAAGGTATCCAGCGCTTTAGGAAAAGCTGGGTCTACCGGCTGCCAAGCTAGCGAGTTCTTGGGCAGTATCGGACCAGCTTCGGGATTGACTCCATTGCCATGCAGAAGTAGTGACTGTCTTTTTCTATGCCAACACTGGCATAGCCAACCGACTCGGCAGCTGCCAACGTAGAACCTGCGCCTGCAAAGGGGTCGAGGATCACGCCCTCACCAAGGGGCAATACTGAACGGACTAACATCCTTAGAAATGCTTGAGGCTTCAAACTTGGATGAGGGGCCAAGAGCCGTTCGGACTTTCTTGTAGGGGCGGAAACAACTACGTCGCCGAAAGGTCTGTCCTTGTCAGGGCGCCGGAACCCGCCGGTGCGCCATTTCCTCAGGTTGTCCTGGACCCGGCCTTCCAATGGCTTGCGGTAGACCAACCAGGGTTCCCACATGGAGCGGGGCATGACACTAACATCGGGGAACTCGTCCTGAGCGGCTTTGGGGCGGTCGCCGCCGCGCATGGTCATAGTCAACCGGACGATCTCGCCGCGACGCTCCATCCCCGCGTCCGCCAGTGCGTTTGACACCAAGTAAGAGACTAGTGGGTTGGATGCGACTATCACATGAGCTCCGGGAACGAGCTTGGGCAAAAGCAGACGGCCCCAAACGAAGAAGAACCCCCTTATGGCGTTCAATTGCTCTACCGTAAGAGTGGTGAAGCGGGGAAGGGGGGAACGGGTATGACCGTCAAAAGACGGGGGAATGCGCCAAACGCCCCCGCGTCCTTCTCTAAGCTTGGCTTGCTGTTCGTGTGAGTACTCATGAAGACCGTAAGGGGGATCGGTGACCACTGCGTGGAAGCTGTTGTTCTCCTGTTGGGTCAGCCAGTCAAAGCAGTCAGCGTGGTGCAGGGTCGCACTACTGTAGATGAAGGAGGGTTCCGAGTCCTCCTGGAAGCCTAGTTCGCGCTGAAGTCCGAAGTCGGGCTCCGACCGAAGCGAGTAGATGCCTCGGTCTTCCCTGACGAACGTATCGGGTGTGTTGAGGCGTAGGTAGGAACGGATTGAGGACTCGTTGGTTGGCCCGACAACCTGGCAGAAGCGGTCTTGGATTTCCTTGATCGTGAGCGCCTTGGACGTGTGCGACATGACCTGCAAAATGCCGTCCCGCACGCGCCCCGGGGCGTATCTGACCTGCTCTTCCGCCATCTTGGCGTACAGATTAGACGTCTGGACGTCAAGCTGTCAATGGTGTAATTGTAGAGAATAGGTAACTCAGTCTGGGCGGCGCGGGTTATCTCGCGGTTTCTCCGGCGCGGTCTTCTGCTACGCGGCGGTCCGTTTCCTCCCAGAAGCGCTGGAGGGAGGCGTCCGCGCGAGAGTAGTCGTAGGAGTGGTAGCGGCCCTGGCGGAGGCGGACGACGTCGCCGTTGAAGTAACGCTCGTAGAGGATCTGGCGGGAGCCGAACTGGGTGCCGATGAAGTCCCAGATGAGGCGGAAGAGCCGGACGCGGTCGTAGGCGCCGGACTGGGCGCCCTGGAAGTACTTGTCGATGAGGGGCCGCATGGCGCCGCCGAAGTCGTCCTCGGTGGGGGTGAGCATGAGGCCGGCGGCGGCGAGCTGCTGGAGGATGTCGGTGACGCGCTGGTAGGCGTCCGGGGCCCAGTGGCGCATGGCGTGGCAAGGCTCCGGGGAGAGCCAGATGCCCTCGCCCATCCAGGGGGCGGCGTCGGCCTCCATGGCGCGGAGGTAGGCGCGGACGGTCTCGGCGGTGTCGATGATCTCGGCGACCTTCTCCTGTACGTGGGAGTGGACACCGATGCCGATGGCGTCGCAGAGGGCGTGGGCCATGCCGACGGCGAACTCCAGCTTGGCGATGTTCTTGACTGCGACATGCTGCATGTACTGCCGCCACATGATGCCCAGGTCGACAAGGTGGTTGTGGAGCTGCCAGTCACCGTAGCAGAAGACGCGCTCCCAGGGGACGAGGACGTCGTCAAAGACGGCGAGGGCGTCCATCTCGTCGAAGCGGCTGGAGAGGGGCTGGTCGTAGAAGGAGCGGCCCGTGTCGAAGCTCTCGCGGCAGATGAAGCTGAGGCCCCTGGTGGCTACGGGTATGGCGAAGCCCAGGCCGTACATCTCCTCCTCCTGACCGCGCAGGGGCCGGTAGGGCGGGACGAAGATCTCGTCTGAGAAGGGGGCGAGGGTGGCGAGGAGCTTGGCGCCGCGGAGGAGGATGCCCTCCGAGGTGGTGTCGACAACGCCGACGGGGACGTATGGGTCCGGCTGCTGGCCGATGGCAACGCCGCGGTTGACCTGCGGGTGGCCGAAGCAGTGGGTGAGGGAGAGGTCGTTGTCGCGGATGTAGGCGTGGTAGTCGACGAGGTTTTGGGCGAAGCGCTTGTCGGTGCGGCCGTGCAGCTCGGCCATCTGGCGGGTGGCGGTGACCTGGATGTTGACGTAGTCGGGGGTGCGTCCGAGGATGCCGTGGTGGGCGTCGGAGACGATCTCGAGGGCGCGGCGGCGGCGGAGCAGGTCCTCCCGGCTGTTGGGGATGATGTAGGAGAGGCCGACGGGGTCGCCGGTGGTTGGCGACGTGAAGGTCATGTCGTCGTGCAGGGCCGGGTCGTGCTGGAGGTCATAGAGGTCGGCGAGGGTGCGGGCCATGCGCCCGAGCCTGGGGTGGGTGGTGACGTCGTGGATGAGCTCGCCCTCGAGCCAGATCTCGCGAGAGTCCCGGAGGCCGTTGAGGAACTGGCGGCCCGTGCGAATGCCCATGTGCTGCCCCCTACGTACGCTGTGCTGCAGAGATTCTAGCAGGGCGCGGGCGGCGTTGAAACGTTGGGACGGGTTGACCGCCGAGGGTCGTCGCCGCACAGTGGCGGACGGGGAGCCCATCGTGGGGCGCGGGGCGGGCTTCGACGGACTTGGGGAGGACGGGTGTGCGGGCTGAGGACGGGCACTTCGGCAAGCTTAGGGCGAACGGAGGGCAAGGGGCGCGCGGTCCACGATGATGTCGGGGCGCGGGCAACTCCGCCCCTGGATCCCGGCATTCGCCGGGATGGAGGTGGGGGTGATCCCTCCTGGCGGGGGCATAGGACAGGCCCTTCGACGGACCCAGGGCGAACGGAGGCATTGGGCATAGGAGGCGCAGATGGAGCGCAAGGCGAGGGTGAAGACGTTCTCGTTTCACTGGGGCAGCGGGTACATCGCAGAGGAGGCGCAGGTAGACGGGGAGCACCATGTGCCGACGCTCCAACTAATGCGGTACACGGAGGGGCACGCGGCGGGGAGCGTGAGCGTGCGATTCTGCCAGTACAACCACCGGGGCGGCTTCCGTCGATCGCCGTTGATGATGGGCGAGGAGGAGGTCGAGATGATGCGGGAGGCGCTGAAGGAGACGCCGGAGCTGCGGGCGATGCTGAGGCGGCTCGTCGAGGACTAGGGACGGGGTGGAGCAATCGGGGCGAAGGGGCGCAACTGGGCCGTACCTGCTATGGCATTCGGCAACTTGAGGGCGTACACTAGACGAGGCAACTGTCATGTGATTGAATATTATCACGGTATCGACCAAGCGGCAGACAGTGTGCTCCACTGCGGTTTGCGGGAATTCACCCCGCAAACATGCCGGCTCAGGCAGCGCGATGGGGCAGCATCCACCCCATATTCTCCGACACTGCCGCCCATGCTCTTTATGACCGTACTCAAGAGCGCGCCCGCCACATGTCCAGCCGCGCCGCGGCAGGAACTCGATTGAAGTTGAAGACACATGGGACCCGCATGTGCGGGAAGCCACCAAACAGCACTTGTGAGGGAGGGAGACAATGAATGCCTACGGAGGGACACTACGCTGGCTCGCACCACTCGCTGTGCTCTTGATGGTGGTCGCATTTGCCGCCGCCTGCGAGGGCGAGCGGACCGTTGTGCCAAGCCCCACGGCCGTCGTGCCGCCGACGGCGGTGCCGCTGTCGACAGCGACGCCGCGGCCGGCGCCCACGCCGCTGCCGACGCCGGACGTGACCGCGCAGACGTACGCCTACGCGTCCGCGTGCTCCAACATCACGTCGAAGTTCAACTTCACGCTCAGTTCCTTTGCCGGGGGCCTCACATGGGGGGCGCTGGTGGAGCTGGCGGACGTCAACATCGGCGGCTACAGCCTGCTGCTCCCGCCGCCGGAGCTTGAGACCTTCAATGAGGCGCAGATCGACCTGCTGACGGCCCTGCGGGACCGTGGGCTGCAGGAGCGCAGCGACGGGGTTGTGATACAGGACATCGCGGCCGCGCTGGGCGGCCAGCTTCCGGCGCCGGGGGCGCAGCTCGATGCAGCCACGCAGCAGGCAATGGCGGGGTTCTTCGGGCCGCAGTTCATACAAGCCTTCGTGGCGCAGCAGACGGCAATCGGCGGGCTGTCGAGCGACCTGCAGGCGCTGATGGCCGAATCCAACTGCATTGTGCAGATCGGCTAGGGCCTGAGACCTTCCCGGCGCCGCCGGGCAACCACAGGACTAGCGCAGGGGCGCGGGGCCACGGCTCCCGCGCCCCTTGCTTTGGGCGACGGCGGAGGAGTTTTCCCGCCAATTGGCATGCGCTACTGCCGTTTTACCGAGGGCATGTGTGTCCACCTTTCCCGATCGTTGCCGCTGCACTATGATGCCGACATGCAAGACCGAGCTATAGAGATCAGAAACGCCTTCCGTGAGAGCTCACTCCAGCTTGTGGACGTGCTCAAGCGGGTGCCGGCGGACGCTTGGAAGAGGCCCGGGCTCGGGGAGTGGACGATACGGGAGCTGGCGGCGCACGTGCTCAGGGGCCTCGACAGGCCTGTCGTCTCCGAGGCAGGCGATGGGGCAGTTGCCGCGGAGAGCGCTGCCGCGTACTACGTTCTGGCCATGTCCTCACCAACGATCCATGAAGAGGTGGCCGAGCGGGCACGGCAGAGCGCGGCGTCGTTCGGCGAGGACCTGGCGGAGGCTGCGCGGGCCATCGTGGCGCGGAGCCTGGGGGCTGTTGAGGCGCTGGGTGACGACGCGCCGGTGACGACCAGCATCGGGGCGGTGCGGCTTGTCGACTACCTGCCGACGCGCATCCTGGAGGTGGTGATCCACACGCTGGACGTCGCGGAAGCCGCCGGGGTGGCGTTTGAGCCGGGGCATGACGGGCTGAGGGTATCACTGGCCCTGCTCGGGGAGATAGCGGTCGAGAACGGGGAAGGCGCGGCGCTCGCGCTGGGGTTGAGCGGGCGGCGGACGCTGCCCGGCGGGGACAACGTCCTGGCGTGAGGGGCTGCCCCAAGGGCGCGCTGGAGACGCCGGACTGGCGGCGAGCGTTGCGTCCGCGGGGCCTCGACCGGCCTTGGGTCTCGGCGATGCATTCCCGGGACCGCTGCCGTCCAAGACCCTGCACACACGGCTTCACAGCTACGAAACCGAGAGAACCTCCACGTATTGACAAATAATATAAACTAGTTTAAATTACAAACTAACACACAGGAGGATGCATCGGAAGCAAGGGGGTAAGCCATGTTGGCATCGGATGGTGAAACGAGGGGTCCCACGCCACAGGAGAGCCGGGACGTCATCTACGAAACGCTCGAGCGGACACGGAGCTCGCTGTATGTGGCGGGGTCGGCGACGATCCTGATCCTGTGGGGCGTGATAGGAGCGGTGGGGCTGCTGGCGGAGTACAGCATCGCGACGTGGGGGGCGGACCTGCGGGCGGACTATCCGTGGATCAGCGGGCCGCTGTGGATGGCGCTGGTGGGCACCGGGTTCACGGCGAGCGCGGTGATAGGCAGCCGGGCGGGACAGAGGGCGGCGCCGGGGCAGGTGTCGCGGGACGCCGGCCTTCGGGTGTTCCTGTTCTGGCTGGCGATAGGCGTGGCGGCGTTTGCGTTGCCCGGGTTGGGGGGAGCCTGGGCCAGCGATAATCCCGACGTGAATACGCCGCGGGTCGCGATTGGCGTCGCGGGGCTGGGGTTCGTGCTGTTCGGCATCATGGTGCGGCCGATGCTGGCGGTGATCGGCGCTGGCCTCCTGGCGGCGTACTACGTGCCCAGCTACCTGCTCGATGACGCGGCGCTGGCGGTGTCGGCGGCGCTGTGGCTGGCCGTCGCGGCGCTGGGCATGCTGTGGGTGAGGAAGAGCGGCATTGCATGAGTGAGGAGCCCATCGTCCTCAACGAGACCATCCACCAATCGACGCGGCTGCGGATCATGACGCTGCTGGTGTACCAGCCGTCGATGGACCGGGTGGCGTACGGCTTCATCCAAGAGACGCTGGGGCTGACAGGCGGGAACCTGACCATCCACCTGCGGAAGCTAGAGGAGGCCGGGTACGTGACAATGACCAAGGAGTTTGTGAGCGCCAAGCCGCGGACGTGGGTGCGGGCGACGCCGTCAGGGCTTCGCGCGTACGCGGACTACCTCGGCAACCTGGAGCGGGCGCTGCACGGGCGGCCGGGGCAGGAGGAGGGGTAGGGGCGCGTCGGCTGACGGCCAGCTCGCTACGTCACCCAGTCGAGGACCTGTGAGAGGGATGAGACCTCCGGGCCGGGCCAGGGGTCCGCGGCGTCGGGGAGGGTCTCGTAGGGGACGTGGATGCGGAGGGGGGGCATGCCGACGCGCTCGGCGCCGGGGAGCTCGCCGCTGTTGCCGTCGCCGACGTAGAGGCAGCGATCGGGGGCGACGCCGAGGCGCTCGCAAGTCACGGTGTAGATGCGCGGGTCGGGCTTGCGCATGCCCGTATCGCAGGAGAAGGTCGCGGTGTCGAAGTAGGGCGGGAACGGTGTGTCGGGCCAGAGCGTCGGGGTCTCCCAGGAGCAATCGGTGATGAGGGCGATCCTGTGGCCCATCGCGCGGAGGCGGGAGAGGGTGTCGAGGCAGCCGGGGCGGGGGACGAGGCGTTCGCGAAAGAACTCCGTTCGGAGCGCCAGCGCGTCGGCCATACCGGCCGCGTTGGGTTCGACGCCGAGCTCGGCGCAGAGGGCGGCCACGTAGTCATGGAACGAGCCGCAGTCGCCCGTCATACGCTGGGTGATGGTGCTGTTCCAGAGTTGGACGAAGGGGTCCGGCGGGGCGCCCACGAGCTCGGCGACCTCGCTCGTCGTCCGGTTGTAGCCACCGAGGGCGGCGACGGAGCTGGTGGTCTCGTCGACGAGGGTGCCGTAGAGGTCGAAGATGACGGCGTCAAACCGCATGGGCGCACCCGCCTTTTCCCTTCGCTACCTGCACCCTATGCGCCCAGCGTTGCGACGCTGAAGACGACGGAGAAGGGCTTGCAGTAGATGACGACGCTCTTGATGGCTCCGATGTCCACGCCGGCGGGGATGGTGTAGTTCTGGTTGCCGCGGTTGCCCTTCAGCGGGCCGAGGTCGGCGTAGCCGGGGAGCTTGACCTCGTTGCCGCGGGTGGGGTCCTCGTGCGGCGAGATGATGACGTGGAGCGCGGGGCCGTTGGTGACGTCGAGGTTCTCGAGGCGCAGGAGGTGGCCGCCGCCGGGGGCGGAGAAGATGATGGCCTGCCCGCTGCCCTGGTGGAAGGCGTCGGCGTCCTTGAAGGCGCCGGTGGCCACGCGCTGGACCTCGGCCTGGGGGCTCGCCGCCGCCATCATGCCATCCATGACGGCCGCGCCACCGTCGGCGCCCATCGCGGCCACGTCCATGCCGGAACCGAGCATCGTGCCGGCGGTGATGGAGACGGCTGAGGGCATCGCCTCCTCCATGACGGCGTCGTCGACCATTGCCATGCCGGCCATCACCATCTCGACGTCGGTGCGCTCCATGCCCTCGGGGATGGTGGCGTTGAGGGCGAAGGGGAACTCCTCCTCGACGGTGACGTTGGTGAAGAGGGGCGATGCCAGAGACCACGCCAGGAAGAGCGCGACGATGGCCACGGGCGTGCCGCCGATGATGAAGGGCACACGGTGGCGCATGATGAAGAGGTGCCAGCCGAGCCGGTACGCGACGTAGAGCGCCGCCGCCAGGGCGAGTATGAAGACCGCGCCGATGATGAACCGGTACTCGTAGAGGTCTGCAAAGGCCCGTTCGATGTCGCCAAAGGTTGCCATGGACACCCCCTTCTCGGCGTCGCAGGCCTGTGCCGGCCTGCGGGGGGCCGACTGAGTTACGAATTCGCTCTACATTCATTGTAGCGCGAGCAGGAATCGGCGCGCACTCCCCATCGTGGGCGGGGGCTGGTATCCTAGAGCAATCCATAAACACACCGCCCTGGTCGCATCGCGGCTCGGGGGCATCTACGGAGAGGACATTCATGGAAGAGGCAACCAACGGAACGCCCAAGCGGGCGATGATCGTCATTGCGCACCCGGACGACGGCGAGTTCATGGCCGCCGGGACGCTGGCCAAGTGGGCAAAGGAGGGCTCGGAGGTGGTCTACGTCCTGTGCACCAGCGGAGACAAGGGCACCTCGGACCCGGAGATCGACCCGGAGGAGCTGGCGGTCATCCGCGAGCAGGAGCAGCGGAACGCGGCGGCGGTGGTCGGCGCTAGTGCCGTCGAGTTCCTGCGGTACAAGGACGGGTTCCTGCAGAACACGCTGGAGCTGCGGAAGGACATCGTGCGGCAGATCCGCAAGCACCAGCCGGACATCGTGCTGTGCCAGGACCCGACGATGCGGTACGTGGGCAACTACATCAACCACCCGGACCACCGGGCGGCGGGGGACGCCACGCTGGACGCGGTGTTCCCCTCGGCGCGGGACTACCACGTGTACCCGGACCTGATCGCGGAGGGGCTGATGCCCCACAAGGCGCTGGAGGTCTACATGGGGGCCTTCGGCAACGACAACGCGAACGTGTGGGTGGACATCACGGACACCATCGACACGAAGATTGCGGCGCTGATGGAACACAAGACGCAGGTGGGCGACGACCCGGAGCGGCTGGCGACGATGCGGGAGCGCATCAAGGAGGGCTCGGCCAAGCTGGGGTCCGACCATGCGATGGGGTGCGCCGAGGGGTTCCGGTACATCAAGCTGCGGTAGGGCGCGCCGGGCGCGGGCGGCGGCGTTCGCCCTTCGATTTCCCTCAGGGCGAACGGAATGCCAGGCTTGCCAAAGAGGCAGCGACAGGGCGCTCACCAAGGAGGAGCACATGGACCAGCAGGCCATTCGGAGCCAGATTCCGGCGACGGGGAACGTCGTGTACATGAACACGGGCTGGTCCGGGCCGTCGCCGACGTCCGTGGTGGAGGCGATCTCGCGGCGGCTGCAGGAGGAGAGCGCGCTCGGGCCAGCGAGCCCCAGCGTACTGGCGAGCGGCCGGGAGATGCGGCAGGAGCTTCGGGAGTCGCTGGCGGCGTTCCTGAACGTCTCGTCGGAGGAGCTGACGCTGACGCAGAACACGACGGAGGGGCAGAACCTGGTCATCAACGGGCTGACGTGGCAGGCGGGCGACGAGGTCATCACCTTCAGCCTGGAGCACAACTCGGTGCTGGCGCCGTGCTACTACCTCGAGCGGCGACACGGGACGGTGACGAGGGTGCTGCCGCTGGCGCCGGACGAGGACCACGACAGCATCGTCGCAAAGGTGGAGACGGCCATCACGCCTCGGACGAAGCTGCTGTTCATGAGCCACGTGCAGTTCAAGAGCGGGCTGCGCATGCCGGCGGAGCGGCTTCGCGAGGTGACGCGGCAGCACGGGGTGCTGATGCTGCTGGACGGCGCGCAGGGCACGGGGCACGTGCAGCTCGACCTGCATGCGCTGGGCGTCGATTTCTACGCGATGCCGGGGCACAAGTGGATGCAGGGGCCGGACGGCACGGGCGCGCTGTACATCCGGCGCGAGCTCATCGAGCAGGTGACGCCGATGAAGGTGTCCGGCCACGCCATCCACTCAGGCCACGGCTGGGAGGACTTCGAGCCGAACGTGTCCGACATCCAGAAGCTGGAGCTGACGACGACGAACGACGGGCTGTGGGCGGGGCTCCGCGAGGCGATCCGGTTCCGCGACCAGCTGCGGCCGGGCGAGGCGGAGGAGCACAGCCTCTCGTTGGCGTCGCGGGCGAAGGCGGCGCTGGCGGCGGTGCCGGGCGTCGCGATTACGTCGCCGCTGGAGGGGCCGGGGTGCACCGGGCTGGTGACGTTCAGCGTCGAGGGGTGGGAGCCGCGGGAGCTGGTGAACGCGCTGGAGGCGGAGCACAGCGTCTCGATACGGGCGGTGTCGGACCCGTCGTGCGTGCGGATGTCGCTGGCGTTCTTCAACACGCACGACGAGGTGGACGGCGTCGCGGACGCGGTGCGTGGGATGGTGCGGTAGAGGTGTATTGCGGCTTGCATCGCTGAGGTTGGAATCTGTCAGCGATCAGCTTGGTCTCTTTCTAATGCCTGGACTTGCTGACGTTTCAACTCCCTATCTGCTCGGCGTTCCCGGCTACCCATCACGAATACGGTGACGATGCTGCCAAGATTGAGAGCGCCAACAACGCCGGCGACCCAAGGCAGGCAACGAGAATGAACCCAGCCAACGCGATGGCTGCACCGATGCCCAATCCCCAAGTCGCCCGACGGGAATCTCCAAGCAGGGCGGTGCGTTCTAGTAGTTGCCGGTGCGTCTCCTGTCGTTCAGCCATGGACAGCATCCGGTCAAAGGCTCCCGGCAGCATGTCTTCATACTGACGCATCATTTGGGGTGGGGGCACGGGGCCGCTGTAGGAGGCGCTAATGCGACGCTCTTCCCTGACGGAAACAGCCTCCCCATCGGGAGGCTGTTGTGTCATCTGCCGGTCGTCGCGCTGTTCTTCTTGATCCTGAGATGCTATTACGAGCCCTTGAGGTTGTTTTCCTGGGCAAACTTTCCCATAGCGTCGGAGATGTCTTGGCCCACGGCCAACCAATCGGCCCATGCAGCAATTGTGTCCGGGTTGTCCGACCGATTGTAATCATTCAAGCTGCCGCTAAAGTCAAATAGCCTAGCCCAACCCTCCAAAAATGAAGGTCGTGCAAAGAGAAAGTCAGAGTAATAGCGTTTCATAACAATGTTCCTCTTCTCAATTGCATCGTAACGAAAAGAGGAGTAGGCGTCAAACGCGCGTTGCCCGTCTTGCTCCTACTCCATGCTTAGGATGATTTTGCCGAAGTTGGCGTTGGTTTCCATGTAGGCGTGGGCTTCTCCGGTCTCTTCCAGCGGGAAGATGCGGTCCACGACCGGCTTGAGGTCGCCTGCCTCGAAGAGGGGGACGACCCGCTTCTGGATCTGCTGCGACAGGGCGATCTTTTCCTCCAGCGGTCTTGCTCGTAGGACTGTGCCGTGGACGCGGAGGCGCTTGGGGCCGAGGATGCGCAGGTCGGTCTCGAGCTTGCTGCCGCCCATGGCGCCGACGAGGACGATGCGGCCTCTGACCGCCAGCGAGTTCAGGTTGTTCTCCCAGTAGGGCGCGCCGATGACGTCGAGAACGACGTCTACGCCTCGGCCGCCCGTGCGTTCCCTAATGACCTCAAGGAAGTCCTCCTCGCGGTAGTTGATGCCCACATCGAGGCCGAGCTCGGCTGCCCTGGCGAGCTTGTCGGGCGAGCTTGCGGTCGCGTAGGTTATCGCGCCGGCGTGGCGGGCGAGCTGGATGGCGGCGATGCCGATGCCGCTGCCGGCGGCGTGGATGAGCGTGCTCTCGCCCATGACGAGGTTGCAGCTGGTGAAGAGGGCGTCGTAGGCGGTGAAGAATACCTCCGGGATGGAGGCGGCGTCGGTGAAGGACATGCCGGCAGGGATGGGCATGGCCATGCGTTCGTGGGTGTTGACGCGTGTGGCGTAGCCGCCGCCGCCGATGAGGCCAAAGACGCGGTCGCCCTCGCGCAGTGACGTCACACGGTCGCCGACGGCAGCTACGACGCCGGACATCTCGAGGCCGGGGATGTCTTGCGGGATGCCGGGCGGCGCCGGGTAGTTGCCACGGCGTTGGGAGAGGTCGGCGCGGTTGAGGGCCGAGGCCTTGACGTCGACGAGGACCTCGTCGGGGCCGAAGGCGGGGTCGTCCCGCTCGATGACCTTGAAGACCTCGGGGCCTCCGGGCTCGGTGACGACGGCGGCTCGCATGGCGTCCTCCTGTGGTGGTGTGCGAGGATACTATACCTGACGAGAGGGCTGCATCGGTATATAATCCCCGCAAGCAATGGGGGGAGAGAGGAGTCTTGGTATGGCAGAGATAGTTTTGGGCATGGCCTCATCACACGCGCCGCAGCTGGAAATGCTTCCGGGCCGATGGCGCGAGTATGGCGACCGCTCCCGCACGCAGAACGATCACTGGTTCAACGGGAAGACCTACTCGTACGGCGAGCTGGCGGAGCTCCGTGCAGGCGACCACTTCGAGAAGGAACTGTCCGAGGAGACCTTTGCGGCTCGGTTCGACGCTTGCCAGCGGGCGATTGCGCACTTGGGCGAGACGTACCGCAGCGTCGCCCCGGACGTGTGCGTCATCCTTGGGGACGACCAGCATGAGCTGTTCCAGGACGACCACATGCCGACCTTCGCCATCTACCACGGGGAGAGCGTGGAGGACCGGGCGCGGCACGGCGGCCGCGGGCCGCAGGCGTACACGGACCCGGTGATCGGCAACCACCCGGCGGATGCCATCAACCAGCCCACGGACGCGGAGCTGGGGATGCACCTGATCAAGAGCGCGGTGGCCGCGGAGTTCGACGTGGCACGGTCGAACAAGCTGCCGGTGTCGCGCAGCGAGGGGAACATCGGGCACGCCTTCTACTACTTCTACCGGCGGCTGATGGACAACAACGCCATCCCAAACGTGCCGATCATGGTGAACACGTACTACCCGCCGAACGCACCCTCGGCGGCGCGCTGCTACAAGTTTGGGCAGGCGATCGGCCGGGCGCTGCTGGACTGGGACGCGCCCAAGCGGGTGGCGGTGTTCGCGTCGGGCGGGCTTAGCCACACGGTCATCGAGGAAGACATCGACTACCGGATCATCGAGGGGCTGAAGACGGGCGACACGGACAAACTGCTGGACTACCCGGACGAGCGGTTCCGCGCGGGGACTTCGGAGATCAAGAACTGGATCGCGCTGGCGGGCGTGATGTCCGTGACGGGCTCGACGATGGACCTGGTCGACTACGTGCCCTGCTACCGGACGGAGGCGGGCAACGGGTGCGCCATGGGCTTCGGCGAGTGGGTGTAGCCGGCTCGTGAAATCTCACAAAACGCGGGGCATTACGTAACACACAGTCCCGCCGTTCACCCTTCGATTTCCCTCAGGGCGAACGGCCGGGGTTGTCGTGTGTTTGGATTCAACACAGGGAGGACTACATGGAGTACCGTTGGCTGGGCCAGACCGGCCTGGAGATCTCGACCATCGGGCTGGGGACGAACAACTTCGGCGGCAGGATGGACTACGACGCGACGAAGAAGGTGCTGAACCAGACCATGGAGGAGGGCATCAACTTCATCGACTGCGCCAACACGTACGGCGGGGGCAAGTCGGAGGAGTTCATCGGCAAGGCGCTGGGGAAGAACCGCCAGGAGATGATCATCGCGACCAAGGCGGGGGCAGGGCTCGGACCGCCGGGGACGCCGATCACGGGGCCCAACCAGCGCGGGGCGACGCGCCACCACATCATGCAGCAGGCGGAGCTGAGCCTGAAGCGGCTGGACACCGACTACATCGACCTGTTCTACATGCACCGGTGGGACGTGGACACACCAATTGAGGAAACCATGCGGGCGCTGGACGACCTGGTGCACAGCGGCAAGGTGCGCTACCTGGGGTGCTCGAACTACACAGCGTGGCAGATGGTCGAGGCGATCTGGGCGGCGCGCGCCAACAACCTGTACAACTACTGCTGCATCCAGAACGAGTACAGCCTGGTGGCCCGCGACGTCGAGCGGGAGGTGGCGCCGGTGTCGGAGCGGTACGGCGTGAGCGTCATTCCATTCTTCCCGCTGGCCAGCGGCTTCCTGACGGGCAAGTACGCGCAGGGCGAGGAGCCGCCCGAGGGCACTCGTTTCGCCAGCTCGCCGAACATGGGCAACCGCTACCTGACGGAGGCCAACTGGAGCCTGCTGGGCAAGCTGCAGAGCTTTTCCGGGGAGCGCGGGCACTCCGTTGCTGAGCTGGCCTTCGCTTGGCTGCTGGGCAGCCCGGTGGTGCCGAGCGTGATCGCGGGGGCGACGAAGCCGGAGCAGGTGACGGCCAACGCCAAGGCGGCCGAGTGGCAGCTCTCGACGGAGGAGATGGCCGAGATCCGCGAGATGCTCTAGGCCGGACCGGTCCCGGCTGGGCGCACGAACAATGGCTAAGAGAGCGGCTCTCTCCGACGAGGTGAGGGCCGCTCTGCGTCCGTGGTACTCGGAGGAGGTCATGGGAGCCGTGCCGGTGCTGCGGGGGTCGTTCTTCGGGTGGCTGTTCGGGTTGAACGGGAACTACGCGGTCACGATCAACGGGACAGTACACGTGACCAAGCGCGCGGCGGTTGAGGGCTCGATGAACTGGACGGTGCTGATGGGGCACGAGCTGTTCCACGTGGAGCAGCAGGCGGCGATGGGGTGGTGGCGGTTCCTCGCGCGGTACCTGTGGCACTACCGGCCGCGGCACCTGCGGAGCGCGCGGTCGCATCCGTACGAGATTCCCGCGTACGCGCGGGGGGCGGAGATTCGCGCGAGGTTGGGGGAGGGGTAGAATAGGCGCAGGGCATGACGCCCCGCTCAATTTTCACCAAAGGACACACCATGGACTTTTCCCAGTTGGCCCATGTCTTTCCGGACACCGCTGAGGTGAATGCCTCGGGGCGGCTTAGCATTGGCGGGTGCGATGCGGCGGAGCTTGTTGCCGAGTACGGGACGCCGCTGTATGTGCTGTGCGAGGACACGCTTCGCAACCGGTGCCGGGCGTTTACGGCGGCGTTTACTTCGCTGCACGGGGACACGCGGGTGGTGTATGCGTCTAAGGCGTACATCGGGCCGGCGCTGGCGCGGCTGATGGCGGAGGAAGGGCTCGGGCTGGACGTGGTTTCGGGCGGCGAGCTGGCCGTCGCGCTGGCGGCGGGCGTGCCGACGGAGGGCATCTACCTGCACGGCAACAACAAGTCGGCGCAGGAGCTCGCGGAGGCGCTGGACGCCAAGGTGGGGCGGATCGTCGTCGACAACCTGCACGAGATCGACCTGCTGGAGGAGCTCGCGGCGGCTCGGGGTGTAACGCAGCAGGTGTTGCTGCGGGTGACGCCGGGCATCGACCCGCACACGCACGCCAAGACGACGACGGGCATCGTGGACAGCAAGTTCGGGCTGAACATCAGCAACGGGCAGGCGGCGGAGGCGTTGCGGCGGACGCTGGACTGCCCGCACCTGCAGCTCATGGGGCTGCACTACCACCTGGGCTCGCCGATCTTCGAGACCGAGCCATACGTGGACGCGATGGAGGTTGTGCTGGAGTTCGCGGCGCGGTACCGCGAGGAAGGGCTGGAGATGCGGGAGCTGAGCCCGGGCGGCGGGTTCGCCATCGCGTACCTGCGGGACCAGCAGCCGCCAGCGCCGGCGGACTACGCGGCGGCCATTGTCGCGGCGATGCTCGAGGGGTGCGAGCGGCACAACCTGCCGCTGCCGTCGCTCACCATCGAGCCGGGGAGGTCGGTGGTCGGGCCGGCGGGTGTCGCGCTGTACACCGTCGGCAGCATCAAGGAGATCCCGGGCGTGCGGACGTACGCGGCGGTCGACGGGGGCATGGGCGACAACATCCGGCCGGCGCTGTACGAGGCGCGGTACGAGGCGGTGACGGCGGCTCGCATGAACGATGCGGAGAGCGTGGACTACACCATCGCGGGGAAGTTCTGCGAGTCGGGCGACATCCTCGTCGAGCAGGCGTCGCTGCCGGAGCTGGCGCCGGGCGACCTGATCGCGATGCCGGCGGCGGGGGCGTACAGCCCGTCGATGGCGAGCAACTACAACGCGAACCCGCGGCCGCCCATCGTGCTGGTCAAGGACGGGAAGGCGCGGCTGATCCGCCGCCGGGAGACGGCGGAGGACCTGATGCGCACGGACGTCTGGTAGCCGGCATGTGGCGTGTCGTCGGGCACCCCGGGGCCGTGCGGCTGCTGGACCGCTCACTGAGCAGCGGACGGCTGGCGCACGCCTACCTCTTCACGGGCCCGCCGCACGTGGGCAAGACCACGCTCGCGATGGACCTGGTGGCGGCCGTCAACTGCGACGGTGCGGAGCCGCCCTGCGGCGAGTGCTCGCAGTGCCAGCATGTCCGGGACGGACGCCATGCCGACGTGCTGCACCTGGGCGTCGACGAGGAGGAGGGGCGCAAGGCCATCGGCATCGACGCGGTGCGGGACGCGGCACACCAGGCGAACCTCAACCCCTTCGAGGGGCGCTTCCGGGCCATCATCATCGAGGGAGCGGAGCACCTGACGGAGGAGGCGGCCAACGCGCTGCTCAAGCTGCTGGAGGAGCCGCCCGCGCGGCTGATGCTCGTGCTGCTCTCGGCGAGCCCGGACAACGTGCTGGCGACGATCCGCTCGCGGTGCCAGCGGGTCGACCTGCGGCCGCTGGCGACGGCGGCGGTCGCAGAGGCGCTGACGACGCTGTGGGAGGTCCCGGAGGCGACGGCGGCCGAGCTGGCCGCGTGGAGCGCGGGTCGGCCCGGGTGGGCCGTCCGAGCGTGGGAGGACCCGGCGATCCTCGAGACGCGCGACCGGCGGCTGGAGCGGCTGACGGCCGCGGCGGAAGGCGGCGTCGAGGAGCGGTTTGCGTACGCAGCGGAGCTGGCGAACCTGCTGCCGCAGCAGCGCACGGCGGTGCGAGAGACGCTTGACCTGTGGGCGGAGTGGTGGCTGGAGCGGCTGGAGGCGCAGGCAGGGGAGGCGGAAGAGGACGGGCCGAGCAAGGGCGACCTGCTGCTCGCGGTGCGGGAGGTGCTGCGGACGCAGGACCTGCTGGACCGGAACGTGAACCCCCGGCTGGCTTTGGAGGCGCTGATGCTGTCGCTGCCGCGGGTGGCGGCGGGGCGGTGAGGGGGTCTCGTCATGCTCGCCGGTCGCCGTGGCTGCTAGAATGTTTGCAGCGCGCCCGTTCATCCTTCGACAGGCCCCTTCGTCAGGATCAGGACGGAGTCAGGGCGAACGCGAGAGGAGGGCCCAATGCCGCAATCGCCCAGCGAGTGCGTTTTCTGCAAGATTTATGACGGGGAGATCCCCGGCGAGTTCCTGTACAAGGACGACCGCTGCTTTGTCATACGGGACATCAACCCCATCGCGCCGGTGCACCTGCTGGTCGTGCCCGTGGAGCACTATGTGCACTCCGAGGACGCGTCGCCGGAGTTTGAGGCGGCGCTGGGGCACCTTATGCTGGTGGCGCGGGTGGCGGCGCGGCAGGAGGGGGTCTTCGAGAGCGGGTACCGGATGGCGGTGAACCAGGGGCCGGACGCCGGGCAGACCGTCGACCACCTGCACCTGCACGTCATCGGCGGGCGCCGCCTTGAGCACGAGGGATAGGCGCTCATGGCGACGTTGTCCACCCTTCCGCCGCAGCTACAAGCTGTGCTGGATGGACTGTCTCCTGAACTACGAGGACACATCCAACGTGTGCGTGTCATTGCGAGGGGACTGGCCGAGGAGCACAAGCTGGACCTCGACCGGGTGGACCTCGGCGCGGCAGCGCACGACATTGCCAGGGGTGATTCGGACGACGTGCTGATGGAGGAGGCGCTGGCGGGGGGGGTGCGGATCACTGACGCTGACCGCTCCCGGCCCATCCTCCTGCACGGACCGGTTGGCGCAAACCGCCTCCGTGACCGGCTCCTCGTCACCGACGAGGCGGTGGTGGAGGCGGTTTACTGGCACACGACGGGGCTTGCGACGATGGGGCCCATCGCGAAGGTGGTGTTTCTGGCGGACAAGTTCGACCTTGCCAAGGCGTCGAGGTACCCGCACATCGAGCGCGTCAAGGAGCTGGCGGCCGACGACATGGACCGCGCGATCATCGAGTTCCTGCGGGGAGACATGGTGCGGCTGCTGAACGAGGATGAACTGGTGCATCCCGGGTCGCTGGAGACGGTGAACGGGTTGCTGCTCGCGATGCAGAGACGCTAGCCGCGGCCGTTGCCGAGGTAGCGGTTCACGATGGGCATGCGGCGGTCGCGGCCGAATGCTCTCGGGGTGATCTTGATGCCGACGGCGCCTTGCCTTCGTTTGAATTCGTTTCGGTCCACCGCGCGCATGACCCGCTGCACGATGGCGGCGTCGTAACCCATCTCCACCATCTCATCGTAGGAGCGGTCCTGCTCCACGTAGAGCTCGAGCACCTGGTCCAGCAGGCTGTAGGGCGGCAGGTCGTCGTCGTCGCGCTGGTCGGGCTTGAGCTCGGCGCTTGGGGGCTTGTCGATGACGGACTGGGGGATGGGCGCGGCGGGGTCGCCGTTGCGGTTACGCCACTCGCTGAGCTCGTAGACGAGGGTCTTGGGCACGTCCTTGATGACGCCGAAGCCGCCGGCCATGTCGCCGTAGAGGGTGGCGTAGCCCATGGCGAGTTCGCTCTTGTTGCCCGTGGGGAGCACCAGCCAGCCGAACTTGTTGGAGACGGCCATGAGCAGGTTGCCGCGGATGCGCGCCTGCACGTTCTGCTCGGCGATGTTGGGCTCCGTGCCGTCGAAGATGGGGTGGAGGGCGGTCTCCATGGCGCCGTGGACGTCCTCTATGGGGACGATGCGGAGGGGGACGCCGAGAGCCTGCGCGAGATCCTCGGAGTCCGTGACGCTGCCGTCTGACGAGTAGCGGGAGGGCATGGCGATGCCCTCGACGTTGTCGGCGCCGAGGGCGTCGACGGCGACGACGCAGGTGAGGCTGGAGTCGATGCCGCCGGAGAGGCTGACGAGCACCTTGCGGAAGCCGTTCTTGCGGACGTAGTCGCGGGTGCCGAGGACGAGGGCGTTGTAGACCTCGCCGACGGGGTCAAGGGGCTCGGCCATGCGCTCGGGCAGGGGGGCGCGGTCGCGGGGCTCGAAATCGGAGACGTGGACCTGCTCGGTGCGACCGATGGCCTCGAGGGTGGAGGCGGTCTCCTTGCGGTCGAGAGGGGCCCGGAGGCGGCGGTGGAAGACGCGCTCGATGTCGAGGTCGGCGACGAGGAGCTCCTCCTGGAACTGGGCGGCGCGGGCGACGGGGACGCCGTCGACGTCGAGGACGACGCTGGCGCCATCGAAGATGAGCTCGTCCTGGCCGCCGACGGTGTTGACGTAGCCGATGTAGAGGCCGTTGTCGGCGGCGCGGGTGCCGAGCATACGCTCACGGGAGGCGAACTTGCCGGCGTGGTAGGGGGAGCCGTTGATGTTGACGATGACCTCTGCGCCAGCCTCCCGCTGGAGAGGCACGGGGCCGAGAGCGTACCAGATGTCCTCACAGATGTTCACGCCGACGGCGACGCCGTTGACGGTGTAGACGGGGCAGACGCGACCGGGACGGAAGTAACGGTCCTCATCAAAGACGCCGTAGTTGGGCAGGTAGACCTTGTGGTAGACGCCGACCAGCTCACCGTTGCAGGCCAGGGCGGCGGCGTTGTAGACCTGGTTGCCCTCACTGTTGACGAAGCCGACGACGACGGCGATGTCCCTGGAGGCGGCGACGACGCGGTCGAGGGCGGCGAGGTTGTCGTGGATGAAAGAGGGCTTGAGGAGGAGGTCCTCAGGCGGGTAGCCGGTGAGCATGAGCTCGGGCAAGGCGACGAGGTCGGCCTGCTGGTCGCGGGCCTCGTCGATGCGGCGCAGGACGATGCCAGTGTTGCCGGCGATGTCGCCGACGGTGGGGTTGACCTGCGCCAAAGCGAGCCTGAAGGTGCGCACGGGCCGCGTCTCCTTGCCGAGAGGTGTGTAAGTATTCTAGCACAGGGGCGGGCGGGGGCTGGGGGGTAGGGTGAATAGAGGAGACCCTCGCATGTGGCAGCGTTGGCAAGTCTGGAATCCAGGGTAGGCAGAGGCGCTTCGCGACGGCCCAACAGTTAGGAATAGCGTATTTCCCACGTGAGGCAATTGCCAGTGCTCCGGTGACACGCTGCGTCGCAAAGAGAGTCCCGTTGATATACTACCATCTTCCAATAGTCAGACCTGATATTCTTTACACTTCTCGTAATTGCGGGACGATGCGCTGATCTCAAGGAAGGGAGACAACAATGACCACAACCGATGGACTTGCGGCCCAAGCCCAAGAAGGGCGCAAGACACTGGAGACGGCGATTCTGGGGTTGCTAGAAGCCCATCCAGAGGGCCTCAAGAATGCCGACATAGCGAAATCCCTTGGGCTGCGGTCCAGCTTCAAAGGGGGCCACCGGAACCACCTGACGCACTCGCTGCTGGGCGGACTGCTTGCGAGAGGTCTGGCAGCGCAGGACAAGACCACCTTGCTCTACACGGCAGTCGCGACTACCTCCGATGCACTGACGGCCATAGCGGAAGAGGGGCGCAGGACACTAGAGGCGGCCATCCTGCGGCTGCTGGAAGCGCACCCGGAGGGCCTGAAGAACGTGGAGGTCACGTCCATGCTTGGGCTGCGGTCCAGCTTCAGGGGAGGCCATCGGAACTACCTGACGCACTCGCTGCTGGGCGGGCTGCTGACCAAGGGGCTGGTAGAGCAGGACGAGGCGACCCTGCGTTACACGAAGGTGTGATGAGCGGAGGCGGCATCATCGTCTGAGCCGTCCAAAGCGCCGGGGAAGGTGTCCAAGACGTTCTGGGCAAGGTCGTCACAGCGGGATCGGACCTGACGGAGGGTCTGTGCCTCATCTGCGTTGACCCCGTTGCGGAGCAGGTCCTCTGCGATGCCCGCCGCTGTGCTCAGGGCTTCCATGATGCGGCTGGCCTGTTCGTCCCTGTCAGGGATCTTGCCGGTCGTGCTCATGCCTTTTCCTTTCCAACTGCGCCGCCGCCAGGTGGAATCCGCCTATGCCGCAGAACATGTCTGCAAATGTCAGCGGCGGGTTAGCGACCTCAAGAGTCATTAGGCAACTCCCTTCGTGGCCGACCCGGATTCTTCGCACACTATAGCGCCTCGGTATCGTCACTCCAAGGCATACGTGACACTTTTCGCAATACCTATCTCCTACCCGCCGTTTCTGCGGCGGGAGGGGGTGATCCAGTTGCCTATGAGGCCGGCGACGCCTCGCTGGCTGATGATGCCGTGGCCGAGGCCGTAGCGGGCCTGGAGGACGGTGAAGGAGTTCATGGCGCGGCGGGAGCCGAAGGCGCGGCTGTAGATGTAGGAGACCTCCGCGCCCAGCACGAGGGCCATCGCCGAGAGGTAGACCCATACGAGCAGGGCCATGAGCGCTCCCAGGGAGCCGTAGACGAGGTTGAACTCACCCACGTTGATGAGGAACCCGCTGAAGGCGAGCCGGACCAGGTGGGTCATGACGGACCCCACCATCGCCCCCAGCCAGACGTCCCGCCACGTCACCTGTGTATTCGGCACGTACCGAAAGAGGACGGCAAAGACGGCAAAAGTAAGAACCAGGAGACCCGCCTCAAGCCCCAAATTGATGAGGGGCTCATCCACAAACCATATGGTGGACGCCCCCCAGGAGAACAACCCGACCAAATTGGTCGCGGCCATGAGGGCCAGAAGGGCCACCCCGACCAGCATGAGCAGGTCTATCCCCCGCCCGATGAAGAAGGGGTGGGGTTTGGTGACGTGCCAGGCGTGGTTGACGCCCTTGCGAATGGCGGAGAAAACGGCGGTGCTGGAGAGGAAGAGGCCCAGGATGGCGATGGTGCTGAGGGCCCCCCGGGCCTCGGCCACTCGCTGCACCAAGTCCAGGAGGTAGTCGGCGGAGACGGGGATGTTGGCGATGATCCGTTCCACCATGCGCTCCTGCTCCGCCGAGGTGGAGTTGATGTAGCCAAGGATGGACACTCCGGCGAGGGAGAAGGGGAAGATGGAGAACAGCGTCCAGTAGGCAATGCCGGCGGCCATGTACGGACAGTTGTTGGAAAAGAAGTCCGCAACAACCACCCGAATGAAGAGGATCCAGCGGTTCCGCACCCCTATGTCCTTTCATGGGCCGCCGGGCGAGGATCCCGGCCACAGGCGGCCCGCATCTGCACGGGAGCCCGGCGCCCCTCTCCACAGCAGACGCCGCGCGCGGGCGATGCGTTCCACAGCCGGACGGCCCCATTTTGATTATACACATGGGCGCGGGGCCGTCGGCCCGCGGCAGGGCGGCTTTGACTTTCCCCCAGAAGGGGAAGAGACCCCGGTGCGCGGGAGCTAGAGCTGGGGCAGGTACTCGCGGATCTCGTAGTCGGTGACGTGGGTGCGGTAGCGCTCCCACTCTATGCGCTTGTTGGTGAGGAGGGTGTCGACGACGCGGTCGCCGAGGGCGAGGCGGAGGCACTCGCTGTCCTCTGCGCGATGGATGGCCTCGAGGAGGCTGCCGGGGAGGGACTGGATGCCGCGCTGGGCGCGCTCGTGCTCGGTCATCTCGAAGACGTTGCCCTCCATCTGCGGGGGGAGGTCGTACTCGTTGCGGATGCCCATGAGGCCGGCGGTCAGGAGGGCGGCGAAGGCGAGGTAGGGATTGCAGGCGGGGTCGGGCGCGCGGTACTCGAGGCGGACGGACTCCTCGCGGCCCTGCTTGAAGGAGGGGACGCGGACGAGGTCCGAGCTGTTCATGCTGGCCCAGGAGACGTAGACGGGGGCTTCATAGCCGGCGACGAGGCGCTTGTAGGAGTTGACCCACTGGTTGGTGACGATGCTTATTTCCGGGGCGTGGCGCAGCAGGCCGGCCATGAACTGGCGGGCAAGGCGGGAGAACTTGATGGGGTCGTCCGGGTCGTAGAAGGCGTTCTCGCCGCCGCGGAAGAGGGACATGTGGACGTGCATGCCGGAGCCGTTCAGGGAGCCGATGGGCTTGGGCATGAAGGTGGCGTAGAGGCCGTGGCTGAGGGCGACCTCCTTGATGACGAGGCGGGCGGTCATGACGTTGTCGGCCATGGTGAGGGCGTCGGTGTGTTGGAGGTCGACCTCGTGCTGGCCGGGGGCGCCCTCATGGTAGGAGGACTTCACGGGGATGCCCATCTCGCTGAGGTTGAGGACGGTCTCGCGGCGGAGGTCGGTGGCGACGTCGCCGGGGGTCTGGTCGAAGTAGCCGCCGCCGTCGACGGGGGAGGGGTCCTCGGGGCTTCGGAAGTAGAAGAACTCGATGTCGGGGCCGACGTAGAACTGGAGGCCGAGTCGGCTGGCCTCCAGGACGCTCTGCTTGAGGACGTTGCGGGGGTCGCCGTCGAAGGGGGTGCTCTGGGGGGTCATGATGTCGCAGAACATGCGGGCGACGGCGTTCTGGCGGGGGCGCCACGGTAGGATGCGGAAGGTGGTGGGGTCCGGCAGGAGGACCATGTCCCACTCCGTGTCTCGGGCGAAGCCCTGGATGGAGGAGCCGTCAAAGGTCACGCCGCGGACGAGGGCGTCCTCGAGCTCCTCGACGGTGATGGCGATGCCCTTCACGTTGCCGAGGATGTCTGCGAACCAGAGGCGTATGAACTTGACGTCCTCCTCCATGGCGGTGTGGAGGACGTAGTCGATGGCCTCACTCTCGCGTCCGAGATTCATGGCAATCACTCCAGATTCAGGACGACGAGGGGCGCCCCCGCATGGAAGCGCCCCTCCTGAGTCTCAACGAATAGCCTATGCGTCCACGTACATGTAGTACTCGTACGGGTGCGGGCGGAGGCGCATCGGGTCGAGCTCGCGCTCCTTTTTGTAGTCGATCCAAGTGGAGATGACGTCGGGCGTGAAGACGCCGCCGTTGAGGAGGAAGGCGTGGTCCTCTTCGAGGGCGTTGAGGGACTCCTCGAGGGAGCCGGGCACCTGGCGGACCTTGGCGGCCTCTTCCGGCGAGAGCTCGTAGATGTTGGTGTCGAGGGGCTCGCCGGGGTCGATCTGGTTGACGACGCCGTCGATGCCGGCCATGAGCATGGCGGCGAAGGCGAGGTAGGGGTTGGCGGCCGGGTCCGGGCAGCGGAACTCGACGCGCTTGGCCGCCGGGTGCGGGAAGTAGGCGGGGATGCGGGCGGAGGCGCTGCGGTTGCGCATGGAGAGGGCGAGGTTCACGGGTGCCTCAAAGCCGGGGACGAGGCGCCGGTAGGAGTTGGTGGTGGGGGCGCAGAAGGCCAGCAGTGCGGGGGCGTGCTTGAGCGGGCCGCCGATGTAGTGCAGGCCGAAGGTGGAGAGGTTGGCGTAGCCGGAGTCTGCGTAGAAGAGGTTGACGCCGTCCTTCCAGACGCTCTGGTGGACGTGCATGCCGGTGCCGTTGTCGCCGAAGAGGGGCTTGGGCATGAAGGTGGCGAGCTTCCCGTGCTGGCGGGCGGTGTTCTTGACGACGTACTTGTAGGTCATCACGTTGTCTGCCATGCGGACGAGGGTGTCGAAGCGCATGCTGATCTCGCCCTGACCGCCGGAGGCGACCTCGTGGTGGTGCTTCTCGACGATGATGCCGGCGCGCTCAATGTGGAGCATCATCTCCGTGCGGATGTCCTGGAGGGAGTCGAGCGGCGGGACGGGGGCGTAGCCCTCCTTGTGGCGCAGGCGGTAGCCGAGGTTGCGGTCGCCGTCGACAGAGAACTCGGCGCCGGAGTTCCAGGCGCCCTCATCGGAGTCGATGAAGTAGTAGCCGCTGTAGGCGTTCTGGTCCATGCGGATGGAGTCGAAGATGAAGAACTCAGGCTCCGGGCCCCAGAAGCTGGTGTCGCCGATGCCGCTGGAGTTGAGGAAGGCCTCGGCCTTCTTGGCGATGTAGCGGGGGTCGCGGGAGTAGGGGCCACTGGTCATGGGGTCGACGACGTCGGCGAGGATGCTGACGGTGGGGATGCTGTAGAAGGGGTCGAGGACAGCGGTAGTGGCGTCGGCGACGAAGAGCATGTCACTCTCGTCGATGGCCTGGAAGCCGCGGACGGAGGAACCGTCGAAGCCGCTGCCGTCGGTGAAGAGCTTCTCGTCGACCTCAGAGAGGGGGAGGGTGAAGTGCTGCCAGGTGCCGGGCATGTCGCAGAAGCGGAGGTCGACGACTTCCGCGCCGGTGTCCTTGATCAGCTTGAGGACCTCATCCGGGTTCCTGGGGCGCTCATATGCTGCCATGTTCTGCTCCTTGCACTAGTGTTGCCGCTGCGGGCGGCGTCCCTGCGGTCACAGGGCGACGGCGTGCCGCTCACGTTGCATTCAGGGTAGCGCGGCGGCGGCGGGTATGTGTTTCAGGATTGTTACAGATTTCGACGCGGGGGTTGCTGCCCGGTGGGATTCGATTCGATTCGAGTCGTGCCAAGTGAAGTTCTGCAGAACGAGTTCCCTTGGGAAGGGGGGCTTTCAGATACGACTCGATTGAACACGTTGCGGGGGGTGCGGGCCTTTTCCAGCGGGTTTCGGGCTTCTACGAGTGGCGTTTTGTGCATTTTTTGGCGCTCTTTCATGGTGGGTGCGGTGGGGGTGGGGGTGTGGTCTGTGGTGGTGCGTGCGTGTGTCATGGGGGGAGGGTAGCTGGGGGAGGGGGTTTTGCGCGAGGGGGTTGTGGCAGGGTTTTGGGGGACCAGGGTTAGGCGGAGGTTTGGGGTTTGTCGGGGTTCCTGCCTTCGCAGGAACGACGCG
>JAPONS010000077.1 GCA_026713825.1 Chloroflexota bacterium
CCCAAGACATGCCGCGTGGACGCGGGCAGGCCTGCCCAGGTCGCGAGTCCGACCCCCGCCCCCGCCGCCCCCGGCTCCCTGTCCCAAGCGACACCCAGCCACCCCCGCAGCGGGGGGACGCAGGCCGCGGGCGTGCGCGAGGTCTTTGGGTCGATGTCCAAGCCCTTTCACGCGGGCCGGGCCGCTCAGAGCGGGGTGCTCGCCGGGCTGCTGGCACGCCGCGGATTCACCTCCACCCGCGAGATCCTCGAGGGCCGCCGGGGCTTCGCCGCCGTGCTCTCCACGGCGTCCGACATGGAGCAGATCTCCGATGGCCTCGGTGAGCGGTGGGAGCTGCCCAACAACGGCCTCAAGCCCTACTCGTGCGGCGTCGTGAGCCACCCTCTCATCGACGCCATGATTGCGCTGCGCAACGAGCACGGCGTGTCGGCGGACGATGTCGTGTCGGTCGGCGCGAGGGTCCACCCGCTGGTGCTGGAGCTCATGGACCGCCCGAACCCGCGCGTGGGGCTGGAGGGCAAGTTCTCTCATCAGCACTCGATGGCAGTGGGGCTCATTGACGGCGGCGCGTTCCCGGCGCAGTACACCGACGACCGCGTGCTCGACCCGGCGGTCGCCGCGCTCCGTGACAAGATTCGCGCGACGGTGGACGACTCGGTGGCGGAGGATGCCTGCGAGGTCACCGTGACGCTCCGCGACGGACGCACGATCTCCGAGAGCGTGGCGCACGCCACTGGCGCTCCGGAGAACCCGATGCCGGACGACATGCTGGAGCGCAAGTTCCGCACGCTGGCGCATCGCGTCCTCCCGGAGGCGCAGGCAGACGAGCTGCTGGCCGCGCTCTGGTCGCTGGACACCGTCGACGACGTATCAGGTGTGATGGCGCTGACGCGGGGGTAGGGGGTGGGCTGAGATAATGGCAATAGCCGAGTCCAGGGTCTACTGGAAGCCCTCCAGCTCGATGATCGTCAGGTGCGCGCCCTGCGGGTCCTCGATGTAGATGAAGCGTCCAACCTCAGGCACGGTCAGCTCGGGCGTGATCTCCCTCGCTCCCATCGCCCGGGCCCGCTCACGTGCGGCGTCGAGGTCCTTCACGGCGAAGTAGATGGACCAGTAGGGCGGGAACTCACCCCACTCCTTTTGGATTTCCATCATCCCGGCGGCCGGTTGTCCGTCCAGCAGGAACGCCGTGTACTCACCGGTGCCGTCGGCCATAGGCCCGGTCGTGACCTGCCAGCCGAAGAGGCCGCCGTAGAACTGCGAGGCCGCACTCGGGGCGTTGGTGTAGAGCTCGTTCCAGGACAGCGCGCCCGGCTCGGCGAATACCTGCGCGCCGATCTCCTGCTTGGGCTGCCAGAGCGCGAAGACGGCGCCCGTCGGGTCCTGCGCAACGACGACCCGCCCGGCATCGAAGACGTCGAAGGGCTCCTGCGCCAGCGTCCCGCCGAGCTCTTTGATGCGTTCGGCCGACTCGTCGGCGTTCTCCACGGTGAAATAGCTTTGCCAGAACGCCCGGCCGCCGAGCGCCTGACTCATCTCCTCGGGCATCTGGTAGATGGCGAAGCACAGCCTTCCATTCTTGTTCAGCGTGGTGTAGACGGCGTCCGGGCCGTCGGCCAGGTCCATCGCGTCCACTTGCAGCAACTCCGAGTAGAACCGCCTCGACGCCGGGGCGTCCGGCGATCCGAGGTCGGCCCAACTGAACATCCCGGGCGTATGCTTGGTGACTTCCATGTGTTTCTCCTGCTAGTGCTAGTCTTGGTGCAGACGAGACTATAGCTAAGGGCAATGGCTCTCGCAAGGGGGATCCAGTACACGCCGCTACAGTGCAGCCAATGACCGCCTCGCAACCCACGCACCGGTGGCGCACAAAACCCCGTCCCATGCCAGCGGTCCCTAGAACTAGGTTGCCGACGTGTCCAGCGTGAAGGCACTGACGCGGGGGAGGGGTATCATTAGGTGGTCGGGAATCCAATGCAAAGGGATTTTTGAGTCTGATACTCTGCCATCCAATGATTCAGAGCAATGTTCGAGGGAAAGGACAAATGATGAAGCTGGTGATATTTGCAGCATTGCTTGTTGCGGCCGCCGCAACTGCTCTTCTCGCGATCTACATTACAGGGATTGATAGTGAAAGGATCTCCAACATTGTATACGCGGAGTCGAAGATAGCTGAGCGTGACGCCACGATTGTATATCTAGAAGGTGAGGTACATAAAGGAAACGCCGCAATTTATGATTTACAAGGTGAGATACGGCAAAGAAACTCTGCTATTGCTCAGCAGAACCGTGAAATACGTACGCTTAGACAGCGAGAAGCTACTCTGAAGGCCACCATTGAAAGGGCGGAAAGAAGTTACGGTGTAAACAACCTTGATTGGATAAGCGATATAGAAGAAGTTTTAGAACCGTTCTTGCCTCTTATACCAGGCGGCCAACATATCGCTTTGGCCTTTTTCATACTTAGGACAATCTTTACATTTGTCGCATAGCTTATCATGTGCCTGGCGTTGCCAGATACAGAGGAGCACTTGTGACGGGCTTCCCCCATGTCTTTTTGGAGTCTCGTGGAAGCCGTGAAGCAAGCAGAAGGGCACGCTCGACTCGCCGCGCGCAAGAGCGGGTTTATGCCGCAGGCGTGGTTGGACTCTTGATTCTGCGTAGGCCGTTATGGTAGATGAATGTCATTCTGGATTGGCGCGTGACACGCGAGCACCCGCGCGCTATCATCCGCCAAGACGCCGTCGAGGTGGCGGCGTGAAGGAGGTTGCAATGCTGTCCTTTGAGGAAAATGAATTCCTGTCACGAGTCGGCCCCGGCACGCCGATGGGCGAGCTTATGCGGCGTTTCTGGCAGCCCATCCTGCTCTCGGATGAGGTGCCGGACCGCGACGGCCCGCCGGTGCGCGTGCGCCTGCTCGGCGAGGACCTAGTCGCCTTCCGTGACTCCAACGGCGGCGTCGGCATGATCGACGCCTTCTGTCCCCACCGTCGCGCCGGACTCTTCTTCGGCCGGAACGAGGAGCAAGGCCTGCGGTGCGTGTACCACGGCTGGAAATTCGACGTCAGCGGCGCCTGTGTCGACATGCCGTCGGAGCCCGTGGAGAGCAATTTCAAGGACAAGGTGAAGATCCGGGCCTACCCCACGGTGGAGGCCGGGGACTGCATCTTCGTGTACATGGGGCCGCCGGAAGTGCAGCCGCCCTTCCCGCACTTGGAGTGGACGCGCGTGCCCTCCGCCAACCGGCTGGTCATGCGCTGGATCCAGGACTCCAACTACATGCAGACCATTGAGGGCGACCTGGACACGTCCCACGTTTCCTTCCTGCACCGCTGGTTCGACCCGAACAATCGCCCGCGCGTGGTGGGTCGGCGCATCAAGAATGGGAAGGACATGACCGTCATCGACGGCTCGCCGAAGCTCATCGTGAAGGAGACCGACTACGGCTTCATCTACGGCTCGCGGCGCGACATCGGCGACGGCGAGTACTACTGGCGCTGCACGCAGTTCATCCTGCCGGCCTACAACCTGATTCCCAGCCCACTGTTCCCGACGACGGGTCACGCGTGGATCCCCATCGACGACGACCACACCTCCGTCTTCTCCTTCACGTACGACCCCTATGAGCCGATCTCCGACGAGCAGCGGGAACTGCGCCGCAAGACCACCATGGACATGGAGCGCGTGCGCCACAAGACCATGGACGGCCAGATCATCGACGGCTGGCACGATGTCCGCAGGATGCAAAACGACTTCCTGATCGACCGTGACATGCAGCGGACGTTCAACTACACCGGCATCCCGGTGGGGCGCTCGCAGGACGAGGCGATGACGGACAGCATGGGCCGCATCGTGGACCGGACGCAGGAGCACCTCGGCACCAGCGACACGGCGATCATCTTCGCGCGCCGCCAGCTCCTGCGCATGGCCCGCGAGCTGCAGGAGGGCGTCGAGCCGGCCGCGGTCAGGGATGCGCCCTCCTTCAACGTCCGCGCCGTCGACGTGGTCAACACCATCTCGGACTTCAAGGAGCTGATGGTCACGGACGGCCACGTGGCGAAGGGCACCGTGTAGCTGCCACAACTGCGCCCCGCAAGTCTGAAGTAGAGAGGCCGCCCCAGAAGGGGCGGCCTCTTGGTTTGCTTGGGGAACGCGACCCGCTCGCGCAGCGAAAGAGGGGTTGAGTGCAGCTTAGGGGAGAATAGTCCTGCGGGAGTCTTTGCTGGCGACCCGGAGGGGATTCGAACCCCCGATCTCCGCCGTGACAGGGCGGTATGTTAGGCCGCTACACCACCGGGCCGCGTTACTTCAATGGTAGCTGGCATGGGCTGGGGGTGTCAATGTGAGATGGCTGGGGCGCACGGCCCCGAACTAGAACGCTCAGCCCAGGCCGTGATAGCCGATGACCACCTCGCCGTCCACCACCATGACGGGCGTGATAGGCTCGCCGTTGGAGAGCCGCAGCAGCTCTTCCTTGGCGCCGGGGACCTCGTCGATGTCGATTTCCTTGTAGGGCGTGCCGTTGTCCTTCATCTCGGACAGGGCGGCGTCTGAGTAGCTGCAGTCCTTGCGGGTGTAGATCACGACGGTTGCCGTCTGCGCCACGTGTCACCTCAATTCGGGAGTGTCTGCTGCACATGATACCTGCCGGCGTCAAGGCTCGCTGCGTCGGGGCTTGGCGGTCACGGGCCGGCGAGAAGTTCTTGGCGGACAAGCCAAAAGAACTCGCGGAGGCGCCAGTGCATAATTAACAATCCACCATTGGTAATCTTGAGCGCCTGGAAAGATATACTCAAGGGATGGACTGTGAAAATCAAACGCAGATAAACCAGATATCGTGTCGGGAAACAAAAGATTATTGGTAATGAAACCCTTTGAAAATCCAAGATTGCGCGCTAGATTACTTGACAAGCCAAGTCTGGTTTGCTAGGATGAGTCTAGTTGATACAAACGGTTGAGCGGTAAGTTCCCAATTCAGAGAGGCAGGTCGGCTCCAATGATGAATGCAGTGCCATACGTCCTTTCCTCCATGGCTGATGACCTCCTCCGTGCGACCCGGAAATTGGAGCAGGCCACCAACGAATCGTGGGCCACTGACTGGGGGCAGTTCGGACTCCGGTGCCCTCACAATATTGTGGTGAACCACCTGTTAGCGCTGAATAGCTCCGTTGAGTCAATTCGGCAGCATGTAAGGGTCCAGCATTCTCTTGCACACCGCTAGTTGAAGCGGTAGGATGCCCATGACCTCGGCGCCATTGCCTGCTGTTGCAGGTACATTGTGTGTGCCGACGCTTGCTGAATGTATGATTGATGATCGGAATGTCGGAAAGTACCCCGTGAGCGTGGCGTCCACCCTCACCGAAGTGTCTGAGCACCGGCTCCGGGCCTTTGAGGCCGCAGGTCTGCTGGAGCCTCAGCGCACCCAGGGAGGTACGCGCCTCTACTCCGACGCTGACCTCGACCTCATTCGCACCATCGCAGAGCTCTCCGACAAGGGCATCAACTACGCTGGTATCCGCGAGGTGCTGGAGATCACGCTGACCGGCGAAGACGAGGACAGTGAGGAGTAGCCGAAGGCACTCGCATCGGTTTCACCAGGGCAACAAGAGAGGCGCGACAAACTTTGTCGCGCCTCTCTCCATTTGGCCTGTAGTCTCGTGCTGGCTGGCCTACATGTCCATCCGCTTCTCACCGGACAGGTACGCATCCGGCTCCTTGGAGAAAGCGACCCTGCAACCCGGACCGCAGAAGTAGTAAGTCACGCCGCTGTGGTCGTGGGTGCCGCCCGGCGGCTTCTTCACGTCGACCTGCATATGACACACAGGGTCCTCTGCCTTCTTCCCACCGAACAGTCCCAGAAATCCCGGGCTCATGTATTCCTCCCCGCCTCAGGTGCGCCGCTCTCCGCGGCGTCTGACCATTCGCCGCCTACCGCGGCGGCCTGAACCGGCTTAGACGCAGCGAGTTCGCAACGACGGTGACCGAGCTGATGGCCATGGCCGCCGCCGCCAGCATGGGGTTCAGGAAGCCCCTGTCCCCAAAGGCGAACTCAAGGTATGCGGGCACGCTGCCCACGGAGTTGAACACCAGGTGGAATGCGCCGGCGGCAATGGGGATCAGCAGGATGTTGTAGATGAAGGCCCAGAAGAGGTTCTGGCGGATCACCCGCACCGTTGCGTTGCTCAGGGCAAAGGTCGTGAGCAGGGCGCGGAGGTCGCCGCGCAGCAGCGTAACCTGTGCCGATTCGATTGCAACGGCG
>JAPONS010000078.1 GCA_026713825.1 Chloroflexota bacterium
GACCCGGCTTTCGAGGTCGCCGTAGTCCGTCGTCCAGAGGTTCGTGCTCAGGTACTTCCACCCGCCGTCCGCCAGCAGGCACACGATGTTCCCCTGCTCCATCCGGTCCGCGATCCGCAGCGCCCCCGCGATGACCGAGCCCGAGGAAATCCCCGCGAAGATGCCCTCCTGCTCCATCAGGTACCGCGTGCTCGCGAACGCCTCCTGCCCCTCGATCATGATGCGCGCGTCCAGCAGCGAGGTGTCGAGGATGGGCGGGATGAACCCCTCCTCCAGGCTCCGCAGCCCCTGTATCGCGTCGTCCGGCGACGGCACGATTGCCACCACCTGCACGTCCGGGTTGTGGTCCTTCAGCCGGCGCCCCACGCCCATGAGCGTGCCGCCCGTGCCCAGCCCCGCCACGAAGGTGTCCACCTCCGGCAGCGCCTCGATGATCTCCGCGCCCGTGGTCTCGTAGTGGGCGAGGGGGTTGGAGGCGTTGCCGTACTGGTACGGCATGAAGTAGGTGTCCGGGTCCTCGTCGTACAGCTTCTTGGCCACCACGATGGCGTAGTTGCTGCCGCCCGCGCCGTCGGAATAAGTGACCTCCGCACCGAACGCCTCCAGCAGCTGCGCGCGCTCCGGGCTGACGTTCTCCGGCATCACCACCTTGAGCTTGTAGCCCTTCACCTTGCACACCATGGCCAGCGAGATGCCGGTGTTGCCGCTCGTGGGTTCCAGCACGACCTTGTCGGGCGTGAGCGTGCCCTCGGCCTCCGCCCGCTCGATCATGTGCTTGGCGATGCGGTCCTTGACGCTGCCCGTGGGGTTATGGCCCTCCAGCTTGGCGTAGATGCGCACGTTCGGCTTGCTCAGGTTCGGCAGGAAGACAAGCGGCGTCCCGCCGATGGCGTCGAGGATGCCGTTTCTGGCCGTCGCGGGGCGCGGCTGCGCTGAGGACATGGGGCCGTCCTGCTGCTCCATGGAACGCGCCGCGCCTAGTTCGCCGAGGGGAGGCCGCAGAAGACCTCGTAGTCGATGAGCTCGGTCACCGTCGGCTCCGCGCCGCACAGCGGGCAGTTGGGGTTCTGCCGGATCTTCACCGTGCGGAAGTCCATGGTCAGCGCGTCGATGAGCAGCAGCCGCCCGGACAGCGAGTCGCCGATGTCAAGGATGAGCTTCAGCGTCTCCGTCGCCTGGATGCTGCCGACAAGTCCCGTGATGGCGCCCAGCACGCCTGCCTCGGCGCAGTTGGGCACCGCGCCCGGAGGCGGCGGCGCGGGGAAGAGGCAGCGGTAGCAGCCGCGGCCCGGCAGGTACACCGTCGCCTGCCCGTCGAACATCAGGATGCTCCCGTCGACCAGCGGCTTGTTCAGCAGGTAGCAGGCGTCGTTGACCAAGTAGCGCGTGGCGAAGTTGTCCGCGCCGTTCACGACGATGTCGTAGTCCGAGATGATCTCGAATGCGTTGTCGGAGTTGATGGGCGTCTCGTGGATGCGCACGTTGACGTCGGGGTTGTAGGCGTTGATGGACTCCTGCGCGGAGACGACCTTGGGTCGGCCCACGTCGGCATTCTGGTGCAGGATCTGGCGCTGCAGGTTGGAGATGTCGACTACGTCGAAGTCGACCAGCCCGACGGTGCCCACGCCCGCCAGCGAGAGGTAGAGGGCCGTCGGCGAGCCGAGCCCGCCCGCCCCGACGACGAGCACCTTCGACTGCATCAGCTTGCGCTGGCCATGGCTGCCCACCTGGGGCATGATAATGTGCCGGCTGTAGCGTTGCACCTGCTCCGGCGTCAACGCGAACGAGGTTGTCATGCTGGGCCTCCTGTAGCGCCGTCGTCACTGATTTTCCTGGGCGCAGGCCACGGCCTGACAACGGCAAAGTCGTCTCCAAGTATAGCATGCGCAGATACCCCCCACAAGGCGAGCCGGTATGGGGCGGGTGTAGCTCGCAGTCAGGTGTTGGTGTGTGCCCATTCGTTGCCCGCCGTCGCCCCTACAGGTAGAATATGCCGTAACAGAACACCCTGAAAGGGAGCACAGGTGACGAACGCAAAGACCCCGTCGCGCCCGCGCCGTCCCCGCGAGGAGACGGTCCGTCTCGGCAAGGAGATTTACGAGCGGGACATCCTGCCTCAAGTGAAGTCCGGCCACTTCGGGGAGTACGTCGCCATCGACGTAGAGACGGGGGAATGGGTCGTCGCCGCCAGCGAGATCGCCGCGGTGGACCGCCTGCGGGAGCTGCGTCCAGAGGCCGTCGACGTCTTGATGGAGCGCGTCGGGTATCGGGCGCTGCGCAGCTTTGGGGCCGGGTCTCTGAGGAGGACCGGGTGATCCTCGGGGTGGTGAACGCCGCCCATGAAGCGGTTGTGGCCCTTTCCTTGCAAGGCCCCGCCGGGCATTCCCAGGACATCGAGGCCGTGGTGGACACCGGCTACAGCGGCTTCCTGACCCTCCCGGCTGCGTTGGTGGCGGAGTTGGAGTTGCCTTTCGCCTACATAGGGCAGGCGTTTCTGGCCAACGACGATGAAGTGAGCTTTGACGTTCACGACGTGACAGTCCTGTGGGACGGCAAAGCGAGACGTATAGAGGCTGACGCAACGGGCAGCACCCCCTCTTGGGAATGCTGTTGCTTGATGGGCATACCTTGAACATCGAGGTTGAGAGCGGAGGCCGAGTCGTCATACAGGCCAAGGCCTAGTCGGCCGCGCGTCCCCCCCTCGCACCCCCCACGCTTCCCCTACGGCCCGCCTTGCACTACACTATACTTTCGCAATAGACACATCAGAGGAGTAGCCCCATGACCACTCAGGTAGCCACGTTGTCCGTCCAGCAGCGCACCGTGCTGGGGAAGAAGGTTAGCCAGCTGCGACGGCAGGGGCTCACTCCCGTCCACCTCTATGGCGCCGGCGGCGAGCCGGCCGCGCTCCAGGTCGACTCCCTCTCCCTCCGTCGAGTCCTCTCCCACGTCGGCCACAACCGCCCCGTCGAGGTCGTCACCGAGGGCACCAATGACCGCAGCCTCGCCTTCGTCCGCGAGATCCAGTTCCACCCGCTCACCCTGGACGTCCTGCACGTCGACCTCTTCCGCGTCGACGCCGGCGTCACGACCACCGTCGAGGTCCCCATCGAGCTGGTGGGCGACTCCAACGCCGTCCACCTGGGCGGCAGCCTCATCCAGAACATCCACACCGTCAACGTGGAGGCCCGCCCCCTCGACGTCCCCGGCTCCATCGAGGTGGACGTCTCCGTGCTGAACGACTTTGAGAAGAGCATCCGCGTCTCGGACCTCGTCGTGCCCGAGGGCGTGACGGTGCTGACCGACGGCGAGCAGATGGTCGCCCACGTCGCCGCGCCCGTCGGAGCCGAGGCCATCGAGACCGAGGGCGCGCCCGAGGCCCCGCCGGAGCCCGAGCGCGTGGTCGAGGAAGACGCCGACGCGGAGGGCGACGAGAACTCCTAGCCGCCCCTGTTTTGCGGCCGGACTACAGGGGGTGTCCGGTGAAACACGCATTGCATTGGCTTTTCGCGCTGGCCGCTTCGGTGGCCCTGCTCTCCTTTGCGTCCGCCTGCGGCGGCGAAACGCCCGAGCTGCCCGCCTCCCCGTCCGCTGAGCAGGACGCCGTTGCTGAGGAGACCGCCGCGCAGGACAACGGCGTCGTCGCCGAGCCCGCCATCCGCGTGCCGCGTCCCATCGCCGCCGCGCTCCCCTCCGTCGCCGAGGTCGTCGAGGCCGTTCGTCCCGCCGTCGTTAACATCACCACACGCGTCGAGACCGGCAGCTTCCTTTTCCGCCGCTTCGGCGCCACCGGCAACGGCACCGGCGCCATCATTCACTCCGACGGCTACATCGTCACCAACTTCCACGTCATCAACGGCGCCACCCGCATCGTCGTCACCACCGACGACGGCCGCCACTTCGACGCCGCTGTCGTCGGCACGGACCCCGTCACCGACCTCGCCGTCCTCAAGATCGACGGCGACGGCCCCTTCCCCGCGCTGCCCTTCGCGCCGCCCGACTCCGTGCGCGTCGGCGACTGGGCCATCGCCATCGGCAACGCGCTCGGCCTCCCCGGCGGGCCGTCCGTCACCCTCGGCGTCGTTGGCGCCATCGACCGCTCCCTGACGACACAGCAGCAGTCGCTCACGGACCTGATCCAGACCGACGCCGCCATCAACGAGGGCAACAGCGGCGGCCCGCTCGTCGATCTCAACGGCGAGGTCATCGGCATCAACACGGCGGTGGTGCGCGGCGCGCAGGGCATGGGCTTCTCCGTCAGCAGCTTCACCGTCGTGCCCGTGGTGCAGTCCATCCTGCAGTACGGCCGCGTCCGCTGGCCGTGGATGGGCGTCGGCATCTCCGACATCACAGCCCCCGTCGCCCTTCAAATGGACCTGGACGACCGCCGCGGCGTCCTCATCGGCCGCGTCTGGCCCAACAGCCCCGCGCAGGACGCCGGCATCCAGACCGGCGACATCCTCATCAACCTCGACGGCCACGACATAGACTCCCTCCGCTCCCTTCAGCGCGTCATGCGAGAGGAGCTGGAGGTCAACCAGGAAGTCCTCGCCGTCTTCCTCCGGGAGGGCCAGCCCATAGAGCTCCTGATCAAGCTCGCGGAAATGCCCAGATAGCCGCCCCGGCGAGCGCGTAGGGGCGATTCGTGAATCGCCCGCCAGCCTCTGGCCGCCCCCGCGCCCCGCGTTTGACACCCCTTCTCGGCGAGGTCTACCATCGGGTTAGGGTGTCCCGTGTCCCGGTAGCTCAGCGGATAGAGCGGCTGCCTTCTAAGCAGCGGGTCGTGGGTTCGACTCCCACCCGGGACGCCACCGCGATGCTTCCCCAACCCTGACACCACCCCGTTGCGCGTACGCCGCACCCACCGCTACGCTCCCTCCATGACAACCCACCACAGCGACACCCCCGCAACCATCGAGCCCCGCCGCGCTCACCAATTCCGTCGTTGGCCCACGGCACGCGTCCACGAGCAGGCCAGCTACGGCGCCCAGGTTCGGGAGGCTCTCCCCCAGAAAAAGAGAATTTTCTTGAGGTGTGTCTGAAATGCGGCACTTCCCGTATAAAACAAATAGCAAACACCCTCCGCCGCGGCCGCCGGGAGAAAACGGTTTCTTCGTTGGGCTCACCCCAACGACGCCCGCAATCCCCGCCGGGCCGCGTGCTACACTGCCCCCATGGACGTCCAAGCCTTCCTCGACCGGGTCCGTAGTCAGCCCTGGTACGACGGCCAGGTCGTCGACGACCGCACCCTGCCCCCGCGCGACGCCGTCGAGCAGTCGCCCGAGTCCCTCCTCCACCCCACCCTCGTCGCGCGCCTCCGTGAGCTTGGCCGCTGGCCCCTCTACGCCCACCAGGCCCAGGCCGTCGACGCCGCCCTGGAGGGCGGCAACGTCGTCGTCGCGACGCCCGCCGCCAGCGGCAAGAGCCTCTGCTTCCAGGCCCCCGTCCTGCACGAGTGGCTCGAGGACCGCTCCTCGCGCGCCCTCTTCCTCTACCCCACCAAGGCTCTGGCCCAGGACCAGCTCACCGCGCTCCGCGAGCTCGCCCCAGAGCGCCCCGCGCCCACCCTCGCGGTCTACGACGGCGACACCCCCCACGACGAGCGCGCCGGCATTCGCCGCTCCGCCCACGTGCTCCTCACCAACCCTGACATGCTGCACGCGGCCATCCTGCCCAACCACAGAGTCTGGGCCGCCTTCCTCCAGCGCCTCTCGACCGTCGTCATCGACGAGGCCCACACCTACCGCGGCGTCTTCGGCTCCCACGTGTCGCTCCTGCTGCGCCGCCTGCGCCGCATCTGCGCCCGCTACGGCGCAGAGCCCCGCTTCATCCTCTGCTCCGCCACCATCGGCAACCCCGCGGAGCTGGCCGGGAACCTCACCGGCGAGCCCTTCACCGCCGTCACCGGCAGCGGCGCGCCCCTCGGCGAGAAGCGCTTCCTCTTCTGGAACCCGCCCCTCCGCGACGCAGAGACCGGCGTCCGCGAGAAGGCCTACAGCGAGTCCGCCCGCCTCCTCGCCGAGACCACGCGCGCCGGCGTCCGCACCATCGCCTTCGTGCGGACGCGCCACACCGCGGAGCTCGTCTTTGGCGCCGCCCGCGACATGGTGTCCGAGAAGGAGCCAAAGCTGGCGATCCGCCTCGCGCCCTACCGCGCCCACTACAGGGCCGAGGACCGCCGCCGCATCGAGGAGGGCCTCCGCGACGGCCATCTGCTCGGCGTCGCCGCCACCAATGCCCTGGAGCTCGGCATGGACATCGGCGGCCTGGACGCGACGGTGCTCACCGGCTACCCGGGCAGCGTCGCCAGCGCCTGGCAGCAGGCGGGGCGCCGCGGGCGCCGCCGGGGGGGCCCCCCCCCCCCCCCCCCCCCCCCCCGCCGCCCCCCCCCCCCACTCCCCGCGCCCCCCCCGCAACCCGGCCGCCCCCGGGGCCCCCCGGGCCTCCCGGGGGCCCCGCCCCCGCCTCTCCCGCCGCGAGCCGATC
>JAPONS010000079.1 GCA_026713825.1 Chloroflexota bacterium
GACGGGCGATTCGCGAATCGCCCCTACGGTGTCTCTGCGGGCAGGCAGTCCTGGATACCGGCATTCGCCGGTATGTCGACGCGGGGCGAGTCCGTCTGAAGGCACAGGGCGAACGGTAGGGCGGGACGGGCGATTCGTGAATCGCCCCTACGGTGTCTGCGGGCAGGCAGTCCTGGATACCGGCATTCGCCGGTATATCGACGCGGGGCGAGTCCGTCTGAAGGCACAGGGCGAACGGTGGGGGCGGGACGGGCGATTCGCGAATCGCCCCTACGGTGGGACGGGGCTAGCGGTATTCCTTGATGTGCCGCTGGGCTTCGAGGTCGAGGTCGCGGGTGATGATGGCGTCCTTCTTGCTGTACTGGCGCTTGCCCTTGGCGAGCCCCAGCAGCACCTTCGCGACGCGCCCTTTGATATACAGCCGCAGCGGGACGATGGTGTGCCCCTTCTGGGAGACGGCCACGGCGAGGTTGTCCATCTGGTTGCGGTGCAGGAGCAGCTTGCGCGGGCGCTTGGGCTCATGGTTGTGGATGTTGCCCTGCTCGTATGGGGCGAGGTGCATGCCCTCAAGCCAGAGCTCGCGCTTGAGCTCGCGGGCATAGGCGCCGCGCAGGTCGACCCGGCCGGTGCGGATGGACTTGATCTCCGTGCCGGTCAGCACGAGGCCTGCCTCGACGGTGTCGAGGATGTCGTAGTCGTAGGTGGCGCGGCGGTTCACTGCAACGGTGCCTCCGCGCCTGATAGTCGATTCAGGGGACTTGGCCGACCTTCGGCCTTTCTTAGTGGACATAACGGTTATTCAAATGCCTCCGCGGCTATCCCTCTCCAGAAGGCGTCATCCCGGCGATCAGGTCGAGGGCGAACAGCATCTGCTCGTCCCGCTGTATGGGCCCGCGCTCGACCTCAATGTCAGGCTCCAGACCGCTACCCTCAATGAGACGGCCGTTGGGAGTATACCAGCGCCCGTAGGAGTAGTAGAGGCCGCCGCCGTCCGACAACGGCGCGAGCTGGTTGACGCTACCCTTGCCGAACGTCCTGACGCCGACGATGGTGGCCCGGTCCCGGTCCTGCAACGCGCCAGCAAGGACCTCGCCGGCGCTGGCGGAGTGCTGGTTCACCAGGAGCACCAACGGCAACTCCATCGCGACGCCGCCGCCCTCAGCATTCCAGTCCTTGCGCTCGCCCCCGCCGTCGAGCTCATAGACGACGAGCCCGCCGTCGAGGAACAGGCTCGCGATGTTGACCGTCGTTGTAAGCAGACCGCCGGGGTTGTTGCGGACGTCCAGGATGAGGCCCTTCGCTTCCGACTCCTTAATCTCGACGAGGGCCTCTTCCAACGCCTCATCGGTATTGGCGTAGAAGCCGGAGAGGCGGATGTAGGCGTGGCCGCTTGGTGTGCTCTGCCATGTCACACTCTGCAGGTTGATGGGGGCGCGGGTGATGGAGATTTCCACCACTTCAGTCTCGCCCTCGTGGATGATGCCGAGCACGACGATGGTGTCCGCAGGGCCACGCACCTTGCCGACGACGTCCAGTGTCGACCATCCCGCGACGCTCTCGCCGTCGACTGTGAGGAGCCGGTCGCCTGCGCGCAGGCCGGCCTTCTCCGCGGGACTGTCCGGCATGGGCGTGAGCGTGAATGTGTCCTCATGAGCGTGCACTTCAGCGCCGACGCCCTGGTAGCTGCCGATGAACTCCAAGTCCTCGAGCTCGTACTGCTGCGGCGGGACGTAGGCGGAGTGCGGGTCGTCGAGGGCGGCGACGATGCCGCGCATGGCGGCCCTCGAGAGCGCGACGGGGTCGGGGGGCTGGCCGCCGTTGTCACCGCTGTAGATCGCGGTCCAGGCGTCCCAGAGCGGCGCGAACTCCTCCGGCAAGGACTCCGGCTGTTCCGCTACGGCCTCGGGTATCGGGGCGTCGCGCAGGTCCGGCTTGTCGGCGGCGGAGATGAGGCGGTCGACGGCGCCCTCCGCCAGGGCGGAAGCGTCGATGTCGGCTCGGTCAACGTGCCTGGTCGACAGGATCTCCCAAATGTCGCCGACGGGGCTGAGGGCGAGCACGGGAACCTCGCCCGGTTCGAGCCCCTCGGCCTCCGCGGCAATGGCCGCCGCCGAGTTGGCCGGAGCGGCGCCGGGCAGGACGGAGCACGCGGCCGTGATCGCCGCGACGGCCAGCAGCACAGCCAACCCGCGCAGCAGTGCGTTGGCAGTGAGCGCTGTTTGATTCGTCCGGGGAAAGAGATGCGGCACTCGTAGCCCTTTCACGGTGTTCGTTGCGTGAGAATCGCCCAGTAAAATTGTAGCACGGGACGCGGGGCCTCCCGGTAGCGTTCGTTGACACTGTACATAGGCGAGTGCTAGCATGGGCGGGAAGCAACGCCCAATGGCCGGCGCTTGAAATGCGTACAGGGAATTGGGCGCTCCGCCATGCCCTAAGTCTCCCCTCTATGCGGACTTGGGACAACGATGTCCAAGCAAACATGCAGCTGAGTCTTCTGGAGGGCATCTGCAATGGCAACTCGATCAGTTGAATTGAAGCGTGGCCTGAAGGACGTCTATCTCGACAGGACGCAGGCAAGCTTCATCGACGGCACGGAAGGCAAGCTGCTCTACCGCGGCTACAACATCCACGACCTGGCAGAGAAGTCCACCTTTGAAGAGGTGGCTTATTTGTTGTTGTACGGCAGCCTCCCGACGCAGGAGCAGCTGGACGGAATCGACGCGATGCTGAAGAGTAGCCGGACGATACCGGAGGAGGTCTACCGCGTCATCGAGCTGACCAAGGACGGCCACCCGATGGACGTGCTCCGGACGGCGGTCTCCGCGCTTGCCTCCTTTGACCCGGACGTGGAGGACAACTCAGCCGACGCCGTTCGGCGCAAGGGCCTGCGCTTGACGTCACAGGCCGCGACGATCATCTGCGCGCACTACCGCATGCGGGAGGGGCTGCAGCCGGTCGCGCCCCACGAGTCGCTGAGCCACGCCGGCAACTTCCTCTACATGATGCGCGGCGAAGTCCCCGACGAGGACGAGGCCAAGCTTATGGACGTGGACTTCATCCTGCACGCGGAGCACGGGGCCAACGCATCGTCGTTCGCGTCGAGAGTGACGGCGTCGACGCTGGCGGACCTGCACGCGGCAGTGGTGACGGGCGTCGGCACGCTGAAGGGGCCGCTGCACGGCGGGGCGGCCGAGTCCGTGATGAAGATGGCTGAGGAGATCGGCGACCCAGCGGAAGCCAAGGCGTATGCGCGACGGGTGCTGGAGGGCAAGGGACGCATCATGGGCTTCGGCCATCGGGTGTACCGAGCAGAGGACCCCAGAGCGCAGCACCTGCGCGACCGCTCCAAGGCGCTGGGCGAGAAGCTGGGGCAACCGCAGTGGATCCAGATCCTGGACGCCCTGGTGGAGGCCATGGCGCCGTACCGGGCGCGGGGCATCCACGTGAACGTCGACTTCTTCGCCGGCTCCATCTACCACCTGATGGACATCCCGGAGGACCTCTTCATTCCGATCTTCGCGCTGGGGCGCATACCGGGCTGGACGCTGCAGGTGCTGGAGCAGTTTGAGAACAACATCCTGATCCGCCCGCTGCTGTGGTACGAGGGCCCGATGGACCTAGAGTACGTGCCCATGGAGGCGCGGGCCTAGCTCCAAGCCAACAATGCAGGAACTTACGAGAGGGGTCACCGCTCCAGGCGGCCCCTTCGCTTTTTTGGGGTAGCCGGGCCATCGCGTCTGCACACCGCCCGAAAGCGGCCGTTTCCGCCCTCCAGGCGAGCCTCTCTTCGCCGGGGCCCGCGAAACAGCGGCATTGGGGGCGTTCCGGCGGACTTCCCCCGTTCCCATGAGGCAGCAAAGCGGCCGTTTTGCCGCCTCAGACGGTCTTGACGCCACCCCGCGACGCGAAAGCGCCGCAATGCACACCCCGCACTTGGGGCGTCGAAACGGGATCAGTATGGCGCCAATTTGAAGTTCGCAACACTGCACTTAACAAATATACGATTCTACATAAGCAATATATTATGTCATTTTTAAAGGAGTAAACGTACATAATGAATATAGTGCGAACTATATTTTGACGAATCTCCAGAGCCCTCGGGCCACGCGAAAACGCGCGTTTCCATGGCCAAGCGGGCCTCGGGGCCGGGTTAGCCCTCGTAAGGGCCAGGTTTGCGCGCTGGGAGTCACGATGCCGGGCCGGTCAGTCCAGCCAGGATCTCGTCCGTGCTCGGCATCCCGCGCTGGTAGTAGACGACCACTCCTCGCTTGTCGATGCCCACAACGGTCCGCAGCGGGGCGAGCTTCTGCAGCGTTCGCGCGCCATAGGCCTGCCCCACATCGCCGCCTTCGTCCACGAGCAGGCTGAAGGGGAAGCTGTGCTTGTCGCTGAACCGCTGGTGAGACTTCATGCTGCCCGGGTTGACGCCAAACACCACGGTGTCCGCGTCCTCAAACCTGTCCCTGTCATCACGCAGGGCACACAGCTGGCGCGTTCAGCCAGGAGTACCGTCCATGGGGTAGAAGACCAAGACGACATTTTTTTGCCCCCGGAAGCTGGACAGGGTCACCTCCCCGTCTGGGGTGCCCTTCAGGGTGAATGCAGGGGCAACCGATCCAACTTCCATGGCGAAGTGTCCTCCCAGCTCAGCGCCTCACGCGCCTGCGCGTTCAGTCGATGAAATGCACTTGCGATGTCTGGCCCGCATCTACAGGCCGCCGGTCGAGCCGCTCTACGATGGCCGACAACAGCAGGTCGAGGCCCCAGCCCTCGGCCGCCGACACCATCACGCCGCCCTCGGCACTCTTTCCGAGGGCCGAGAGGTCCGGCGCAGAGCCGTTCTCCGCATGGACGGCCAGGTCCATCTTGTTGAGCACCAGCAGCCTCGGCTTGTCCGCCAGTCCCAATTCGCCCAGGGTTTCCTCGACCACCTGCACATGCTCGGCGGCGTTGTGATGGCTGATGTCGACGACGTGCAGGAGCAGGTCGGCCTCGGCGAGCTCCTCAAGGGTCGCGCGGAAGGCGGCGACGAGGGTGTGCGGCAGCTTGTGGATAAAGCCGACCGTGTCGGTCAGCAGCGCGAATGTCCCGCCGGGCAGCGCCATGCGCCGCGTCACGGGATCCAGCGTGGAGAAGGGCTTGGCCTCGGCAGCGACGCCCGCACGCACCAGTGCGTTGAAGAGGGTGCTCTTGCCGGCGTTGGTGTAGCCCACGAGGGAGACCAGCGGCGCCTGCGCGGCCTGCCGCCGACTGCGGTGCCGCGAGCGATGGGCCCGGACAGTCTCCAAGTCGCGCTTCAACCGGCTGATGCGCTCCCGGACCAGGCGCCGGTCGGTCTCCATGTGCGTTGCGCGGGGCCCTGGGGGGCGCATGCCGCCGCCGAGCCTCTCCAAGTGCGACCACTGCCCAGCGAGCCTTGGCAGCAGGTACTCGTGCTGTGCCAGCTCAACCTGCAGCACACCCTCCTTGGTGCGGGCGCGATCGGCGAAGATGTCCAGGATCAGCGCGCTCCGGTCGAGGACCTTCACCTCGAGCTCCCGTTCCAGGTTCCGCTGCTGGGCGGGCTTGAGCTCGTCATTGAAGACGACAACGGTACACCCAAACGCGGCGCGCGTCTCCTTGATCTCCTCAAGCTTGCCGTGCCCGACGTAAACCGAGGTCGGCCGGTCGAGGTTCTGCGTGACCTCGCCGACGACTTCACCGCCCGCGCTGCGCACGAGCTGCCCGAGCTCACCCATGGAGTCCGCGAGCTCCCATCGGGCGTTACGCACGTTGCGCGGCGCAATGCCCACGAGCAGTGCGCGCTCTGGCCCGGTGGTCGTCGCATGCAAGCTGTTGCCATTGGACCTGTCTTTGTGTCTGGGCAGGGCCTCTACTCCCTTCCACCATGCAGGGGATGTTGTCTTGTTTGCAGCCTATGCACATCGTTATGTCTTGTATTGGGTCCAGTCCCGCCCAACACGTTCCCTAAATTCTACTCGCTGTGGCAATGCAAAGACACAAGGGGACACAGGACCGATTGGGCGGTTGGAGGGACTACCACAATGCAGTTGTGCACCGGGAGTGGCCGGGGCAGGTGATTGCCAGCCGGGGGCCGCTGTTCACAGCGCTCAGGCGTCCACCTGATCCACGGACAGCCCCAAGCGGTTGCGCACCTGCCAGAGCAGCATCGACGCGTCTCCGCGCGGGTGCGGCGTCAGTCCCCGCGAGCGCAGCAGGTCCTTCAGCGCGTCCAGCGAGTCCATGACTCGCGAGGACCCGTCTTCGAAGTTCACAACGGGCAACTGACCGCGGAACCATCGCGCCCTACGCGCCGGGGCATCGGCTGCCGGGAACGGCTCGGGAGAGGGGATCAATGGGGGCATCTCCGGCGGCTGCCGCTCTTCAACTGTCATCGACTCAACGAGGGCTGCCTCGGGCTCCGAGATTTCTCCCAGCGCCGGTGTCTCCTCTACGAATGCGGCGGCGGGCTCAGAGGCTGGCGCAGGCGCTATCTCGATCTCGGCGGGCCCCTGCGGCTCCGCCAGGTCAGCCGCCTCCGCGAGCGTGTCAGCGGCGGTCACGGCCTCGACGGCAGGCGCCTCGGCCGACGGCGGCTCAAGCGTCGCGAGGGTCGTGGGCGAGGGCGACGGCGCAGGGGGCGCCGGCTCCGGCTCAGGAGACAATCCGTCTTCCAGCTCCAGCCGGCGCGCTTCAAGCACCTGCGAGGCAAGCCGGAGGTACAGAGGCGTCTCAGGCGCCTTCAGTGACACCTCACCCAACAAAAGCTCAAAGGAAGGCCTTGATTGCTCTGTCATGTCACAACATTAGCGTCACATGACGACTCTGTCAACCCCTTTTGCGAAAGTCACATTCGGTCTCTTGGCGGACGTCTCTCGGGGCCCGGCTTGTGTCACGTCCACGACATGGCCGGGATGGTCACCTGAGCGTACCTGCCTGTGGGGTTTCTCCACACCTTTCCCACGCTGCCTGTGGGAAACATACGGGAGCATAGTGCCACGGGCGTGGGAAACTTGTGGGCAACCCTGTTGAAAGGCAACGAACGCCAGTAGAATATTCTTTACGTTATGTCTCGGTAATGGGTGGCCTTGCCGGTCGCCGCCGGGTCTTGCGGCAGGATGAAGGAGCCGGCCACTGGATGTGGCCGGCTCCTTGCGACATCCGGGTCGGGAAGCGGGGGCTAGCGCGCTACCACTGGACGAACATAGGCATGACGACGTGGATGTAGTTCTCCGTGTCCTTGGGCCGCAGCACGCCCGGGCTCGAGGGCGTCGTCACCTCAAGGGCCACGCGGTCCGTGCCGATGACACCGAGCACATCTGTGAGGTACTTGGCGTTGAAGGCGATCTTGGCTTCGTCGCCCTCCACCTCCGCGTCAATCTCGGCGAGGTTCTCGCCGACCTCATCGGCGCGGGCGACGAACTGCAGGGCTCCGGGCTCGCCCGGCTGGACGTGCAGGCGCACGATGCCGGAACTGTCGCGAGCGAAGATGGCGGCGGTCCGTGCGGCGCGCAGGCACTCGTCCACCGCCAGCCCGGCGCGCGTGGTGTAGCGCTCGGGAATGAGCTGCGAGTAGTTGGGAAAGGACCCCTGGATGAGCTGCGACACCATCTCAACATCGACGAAGCGGAAGAGCGCCTGGCCGCGGGCGGAGGAGATGACCATCTCGACTGTGTCATCTTCGTCGCTCAGCAGCCGGTTCAGCTCGTTCATCGTGCGACCGGGAATGATGACCTCCACCGACTCTGAGGCGGCCTCCTGCAGCGTCCCGTGGTGCACGGCGAGCCGAAAGCCGTCAGCGGCCGCCATTGTAAAGCGGTCGTCGTCGATCTCCATCTTGACGCCCGTGAGCACCGGCCGCGACTCCTCAGTGGCGGCGGCGAACACGACCTGCCCGATGGCGGCCTTCAGTGCCCGCGCCGACACTTTCACCGTGACGCCCTCGTCGACGGTCGGGATTGGCGGGAACTCACCGGCATCGGTGCCGATGATGCGCGCCTGGTTGCGAGCGCAGTTCAGCTCCATCGCGTGGGGCTGCGTCGACGTCTTCACGTCCACACGCTCGTTGCGCAGGGTGCCGACGAACTCGGACAGCAGACGCGCCGGGACGGTGATCTCGCCGTCTTCCTCGACTGTGGAGCCGACCCAGGTGCTGATGGCGACCTCCAGGTTGGTGGCGGTCAGGCGAAGCCGGCCCTGGTCCGTAGCGATGAGCACGTTCTGTGTGATGGGAAGGGTGGACCGATTGGGCACGGCCCTGCCCACAACACCAAGGCCCTTATTCAACGTCTCCTGAAGGCAGGAAACGATCATGTGCATCCCTCCTTGGGATTTCCACCAAGTATAGGGCGGGGCGAAACATTGCCGCAACGAGTTTTGCAACCGTCTGTCACCAGTTTTCACCTCATGAGCAAAGAAAAGCCCCTGCGCCTCCCCCTCCGAGGTGCAGGGGCCAATTCCACGGCCACGCGGACTATAGAACGGTGTCTATCTGCTCTCGTGCTTGATCTCGAGGGTCTCATCCGGCGCCAGGGCCACTCTGCGGTACTGGATGCCCAGTTTCAGCAGCCAGTAGCCAATCGTCGCCTTGCTGACGCCAAACTCCTGCGCAGTCCCCGTGAGGCCTTTTTCATTGACCATCTCCGGAAGCAGCCGAGTGAGCGGCCGCTTGTACTGCTCTTCCACCCTGATCATCGCCGGTGTCATCCTGGGCATTTGTCTTACCCCCTTGCGGGAACTGTCCCACTAGAGCTAGCCTACATGGTGTTCCTGCTTTTGTCAAGCTCTTGTCCAGACAATCTCTTAAACTAGTTTAAAACTTTCTAAGATAAAGTATAGAACATCAAGATTTTGTATTATATTCAAACGGAGATTTTCTATAATCTCGTTTGTCACAGAACCGCTGTTACGTGTTATTTCAGGTTGTGTTGTGGCGTCTCAGTCTTGCAGAGCCTCCCGTCACAACTCTCGATTCCTTCCCATTTGTTGTTGGGTGGACCGCCCAACAGGCTCGCTTGGCTGCACCGTGACATTACCCGCCGTTTCCTGCGCAGGCGCCTCGTGGACAGTGCGCGGGCTGCCCGCCTATAATGCCCTCGCTCAGACGCTGACGCACATACACCATTGACACATGGACTGAAGCTGCATGCTCCGTACCGGCGTAGACATCGTGGAGATATGGCGGATTGGGGAAGCGGCCGCCCGCTGGGGTGACCGCTTCTTCAACCGCATCTATACGCCGGGCGAGCTCGCCTACTCGCGCGGACGTCTTCCCCAGCTTGCAGGCCGCTTCGCCGCCAAGGAGGCCGTCATGAAGGCGCTCGGTACCGGCGTGCGCGGCGTCGGCTGGCGCGAGATCGAGGTGGTGCGCAAGCCGGGGCAGGCGCCCACCGTCGTGCTGCACGGCCGCGCCAAGGCACGCGCCGAGCGGCTATGCCTCGGCGAGATCTCCATCTCCATTTCCCACTCACGCGACTACGCCGTCGTGGTGGCCGTCGGAGAGACCGTGGTCACCGGAGAGACCGTGGTCATCGGAGAGACCAGTGAAGATAGTGACAGCTGAGGCAATGCGCGCCCTGGAGCGCCGCGCGGTGGACGCGGGCTCCCCTGACGGAAAGCCCGTGGGCTCCCCTGATGGAAAGCCCGTGGGCTCCCCTGATGGAAAGCCCGTGGGCTCCCCCGATGGAAAGCCCGTGGGCTCCCTGGACGACCTCATGGAGCGCGCCGGCCTCCTCTCCGCCCGCGCCGCGTGGGGCATGCTGAATGCCGACGGCGGCGGACCCCAAGCACGGCCCGTCATGCAGCCTCCTCCTGTTATGTCCACGTCACCGGTCTCCGAAGAGATGGCGGCGCCGCGTATCGTGGTGCTGGTGGGGCCGGGCAACAACGGCGGCGACGGCCTGGTGGCGGCCCGCCACCTGCAACGGTGGCACGGCGGCGTCATCGTCATCATCTTGGCGCCGCGACCGGACGATGACCCCAAGCGTGCCCTTGCCCTCGGCGCGGGCGTCGCGGTTGTTGACGCGGACGCGGAGCCCCTCACGGCCCTCGATCGAGCCCTGCCGTCCGCGGCGCTCGTCGTGGACGCCGTGCTGGGCATCGGCGCATCCCGGCCGCTGGAAGGCTCGCTCCGCGACGCCATGACGGTTGTGAACGCGGAGCGGACGCGACGGCCGGCCCTGCAGACCCTTGCGCTGGACGTGCCCACGGGCATCGACGCCGACGACGGCGAGGCGGACCCCAACGCCCTGGACGCGACCGCCACGGTGAGCTTCGGATTCCCCAAGCACGGCCACTTTCGCTTCCCCGCCGCAGCCCGGGTGGGGCGTCTCATCGTCGCCGACATCGGCGTGCCGGAGGCGCTGGCGGATAACATCGCGGAGGAAGCGGTAACTACGGCGTGGGCGCGGGCGCAACTGCCTCGCCGGCCGCTGGACGCGCACAAGGGCTCCTTTGGCCGGGTGCTGGCGCTGGCGGGCTCACGGAGCTACATCGGCGCGGCACAACTGGCGTGCCTGGGCGCGGCCCGCTCCGGAGCCGGGTACATCACGCTGGCCGTGACGCCCGTCGTGCAAGGGCTCCTGGCCGGGCGGCTCACGGAGAGCACCTATCTGCTGCTGCCCGACGACGGCGACGGCGTGGCGGACCCTGAGGCGGCGCGAACACTGCACGACACCATGCCAGCCTGCGACGCGTTCCTCGTCGGGTGCGGGCTTGGGCAGCACGACACGACGCGGCTGCTGCTCGACCGGCTGCTGCTCTCACCGGAACCGCTGCCCTTGCCGACGGTCATTGACGCGGACGCCCTGAACTTCCTGGCGAGGACGGACGGATGGTGGGAGCGCCGACAGGGCGAAGCCGTCCTGACGCCGCATCCAGGAGAGATGGCAAGGCTTCTGGATTGCGATATCGGCGACGTCGAGGCGGACCGCATCGGCGCTGCCCGGAACGCCGCCGCGCGATGGGGCGTCACGGTGCTGCTCAAGGGGGCCTTCACCGTCGCCGCCGCGCCCGACGGCCGCGTACGCGTGCTCCCCTTCGCCAACCCCGCGCTGGCCACGGCGGGGACGGGCGACGTGCTCGCGGGCTGCGTGGCGGGGCTGCTCGCGCAGGGTGTGGCACCCTTCGACGCCGCGAGCCTGGGCGCGTTCATCCACGCGGCGGCCGGTCAGCTCGCGGCGGAGGAGATCGGCGAGGCGGGCGTCATCGCGGGCGACCTGCTGCCGCTGCTGCCCAAGGCCATTGGGATGCTGCGCGAGGGGAGCTTCTCCGGCGGCATCTTCCACATCGGCTAGTTGCCGCCGCCCCTTGCGGACAAAGGGCCCGTGTCAGGGCCCAGATTCCCCATCTGCTATACTCACACCTACCATGCTGCTTGCGATTGACGTCGGCAACACCAACATAACCATGGGCGCGTTCAACGGCGACGCCTTGGCCGCGACGTGGCGAATGTCAACGGAGTCGCGGTGGCAGCCGGACGAGTGCAGCGTGGTCCTACGGTCCATGATGACGATGAAGCACGTCAGCCCGGAGGACGTGGACGCCGTCGTCATGTGCAGCGTGGTCCCGCCGCTCACTCCAGTCTTCGAGGAGGCGTGCGTCAATACGTTTGGCGCGGCACCGCTCGTTGTGGGCGCGGGCACGCGGACGGGCGTGCGCATCCTCTACGAGCCGCCTCGAGACGTGGGCGCGGACAGGGTGGTCGACGCTGCGGCGGCCTACAGGCTCTACGGCGGCCCGCTCGTCGTCGTCGACTTCGGCACCGCCACGGTGTTTGACGCTGTCACCAAGGAGGGCGACTACCTTGGCGGCGCGCTGTTCCCGGGGATGCAGATCGCCTCGGAGGCGCTGGTGCAGCGGACGTCGCAGTTGCGGCGCGTCGAACTGACAGCGCCGAAGTCGGTCATCGGGCGCAACACCGTCGCGGCGCTGCAGTCGGGGCTGGTGTACGGGCACGTCGCGCTGGTCGAGGGGATGATCGCGCGGTTTCGGAGCGAACTCGGGGAGGACGCGAGGGCCGTCGCCACGGGCGGGCTCGCCGATCTCGTGGCATCGCAGACGGACGTGTTTCACGCCGTCAACCCAGACCTCACGCTCATCGGCCTCCGAATGGTGTACGATATGAACACGAACGGAGGCACGTCCTCCTGAGCGGGCCCCCGGCCCTTACCCCCGAAAGGAAGGGACCATGACAGACCCGTTGGTTGGTAAGCACGTAATCCTGGGCGTCACGGGAAGCATCGCGGCCTACAAGGCAGCTGACCTCGCCAGCAAGCTCACACAGGCCGGTGCACACGTGGACGTACTCCTCACTGAGAGCGCCACGAAGTTCGTGTCGTCACTGACCTTCCGCAGCCTCACCCACCGCACCGTTGTCACGGACCTCTTCGACGCCGACTCCCCCGAGGCCATCGAGCACGTCGCCATTGCGCGGCGAGCCGACGCGCTGCTGGTGGCACCCGCGACGGCCAACACCATAGCGAAGCTGGCCCTTGGCCTTGCCGACGACGTCCTGACGACGACGGTCCTTGCCGTAACCGCGCCGGTGATCGTGGCGCCGGCGATGGACGCCGGGATGTGGGAGCACCCGACGGTGCAGCAGAACACCGAGACCCTCCTGGGGCGCGGCGTCCATATCGCCGGGCCGGGCGCCGGCCGACTGGCCTCCGGGCTCATGGGACACGGCCGAATGCTGGAACCCGCCGAGCTTGTGGAGCGACTCCGTTGGGCGCTCGCGCAGGGCGGCGACCTGCAGGGGCGTCACGTCGTGGTCACGGCGGGCGGGACGCAGGAGCCCATCGACCCGGTGCGGGTTGTGACAAACCGGTCGTCCGGCAAGATGGGGTATGCCGTCGCGGAGGCGGCGCGGGACCGGGGGGCAGACGTGACACTTGTCACAGCTACGGCGAACCTACCGACACCTTTTGGTGTGACATTCCACCGCGTCAGCACCGTCGCCGACATGCGCTCGGCGGTTCTCGACGCCTGCGCCACGGCGGACGCGCTGGTGATGGCCGCGGCGGTCAGTGACTACAAGCCCGCCAATGTGGCCCCGCAGAAGATCAAGAAGGACGGCGACGAGGCCAACGGTGGCATCTCGCTGGAGATGGAGAAGACCAACGACTTCTTCCTGGAAGTACCGGAGGGCGTGCTGCGTATCGGCTTCGCGGCGGAGACCGAGGACCTCATCGAGAACGCGCGGTACAAGCTGGCCTCGAAGTCGATGGCGCTTATCGTAGCCAACGATGTGACAAAGGAAGGCAGCGGCTTCGAGGTGGACACCAACCAGGTGACAATCATCGGAGCGGACGGTGTGACAAACGAACTTCCCTTGCTGACCAAGTACCAGGTGGGTGACAAAATTCTCGACCGTGTCGTCACATTGCTAGTAGAACGTGACAGTCAGGCAATGTCACATTGAATGTGACGTGTTTGTTCAAATCCATGGTGTCACATTTCATGTCACATTAGCCATTATGTCATGATGGCGTCTTGGCCATTCCACATCTTTCGTTTCGGCGGCGAAAAATTCGCCAACCACCCCAATAACCGTCGCGAGGACGGCCGAAACCGCTGTTTTTGCGTGCGCGGCCGTGCCGGAGACCGCTCCCACCCGGAAAAACGCCGCATTGGGGGCCATTCGTAGCTGGGCGTGCTTGCATCGGGGTCAGCAGGGGCGGCGTTATGTCCATCATGGGTCCAGCGGTCTCATTGACGCAAGTTTCCCGTGTCATGCTCATCGGACGGAGCGCCGCCCCCCTGACGGGTCTGTTCCTCAGGCGGGTGGATGTTGCGGAACTGGTGGAGCAGGAGGAGATCGTAGATGACCTTCACCGTCCCGCCGATGATGAGGGGGGCGCCGGGCAGCGACGCGGCGACGAGCTGACCGGCGATGTAGGGCGACGGGAGCTGTCCTCCCTGCCTGCCGAGTTGCGACAAGCCCGCGGCAACGGTCTGTTCCGCCGGGTCCACCACGGCCATCGTGTAGGACTGCCGCGTCGGCACGTCCATCTGCGAGAGGAAACCACGGAGGAGCATCATGCCAACCGCCAACCACGCGAAGGGCGCAAAAGCCATGCCTATCGACAGCAGGTTCGCGGGGATGTGCGTAAACACCATCGTGTTGAGCAGGCCAATACGCTTTGCGAGCCACACGGCAATGAAGGCAGACAGGCTGCTGAGAACGTTGACGCCGAAGAATACTCCGGCGAGGGACTCCAGCGACAGGTCAAAGCGGAGGCTGAACCAGTAGGCCATGAAGGTCTGCACCATGAGGCCATCGCCGGAGGAATCCATCGCGCCGAGGGCCGTCAGTCTGTAGATGATGCCCTTCGAGCGGCGGGGCCATGAGAACAGCGAGCGCCGGCCCTCGGCCGCAGGAGCTTCGGCGGCCGTGGACAGCCGCGTGAAGACAAGGACGATCAGGACGCCGACGCACGCGTACAGGAAGAACATGACCCGGTAGGCGTCCAGCACTTCGACGTCGAGCGCGCGTTCCATGAACACCGGCATGCTGCTGAACAGGGCACCGAGGGCCGCCGACATCCCGCGGATGACGTGGTAGTAGGCGAAGAGCGTCGTGCGCTTGGTGTCGGGGGTGGAGCGCGCGAGGATGGGCTGCTCGAGCGCGCCGTGTGCGCCGCGGTCGGCGCCGCCGAGGCCGAAGCCCGCGAAGCCGGCGACGAGGAGCAACAGGAGGAAGGGCTCGGTCAGCGGAAAGAGGGCGCCGCCGAGGATGGTGAGGAGGGTCAGGGCGATGAAGAACCGCTTGCGGCCCATGCGGTCGGCGAAGAGGGAGGCGAGCATGATGAAGAAGGTGCTACCTGCCAAGACCGCTGCGAGAACAGCGCCAATCCTTACGGCGTCGAATCCCGTCTCGGCCAGGTAGAGACCGAGCATGACGCTGACGAAGCCGACGGAGAAGGAGCGCAGGCTGGCCGTCAGGAGGACCAGGCGGCCGTCGGGGGCTAGCCAGCCGAGCACTATCGGGCTCCGTCAACGGGGGCGGCGGGCTTCGCGGATGCTCGTTCGGGCGGACGCGATTGCTCCTCTGGAGGGCGTACGTTTCGGAACTGCTGCCAGAGGAGGAGGTCGTAGACGACCTTGACGAGGCCGCCCACTATCAGCGGGGCGTTAGCCAGCGACGCCGCGACCAAGAGGCCCGAAATGTAGGGCGACGGCATCTGCCCGCCCTGGCGGCCCAGCGTCGACATGCCGGCGGCGACGGTCTGCTCCTCGGGGGCGACGACGGCCATGGTGAAGGACTGGCGCGTCGGGACGTCCATCTGCGACATGGACTCGCGAAGCAGGAGCATCGCTATCGTGAGCCACGCGAAGGGGGAAAATGCCATCGCCACGACGAGGAGGTTCGCGGGGATATGCGTCCAGACCATCGTGTTGATGAGGCCGATGCGCCTGGCGAGCCACGCCGCCATGATGGCCGAGAAGCTGCTGATGATGTTGGCGGCGAAGAAGACGCCGGCCAACGACTCCAGCGTGAGGTCGTAGCGGAGGTTGAACCAGTAGGCGAGGAAGGTCTGGAACATGAAGCCGCCGCCGAAGGAGTCCATCGCGCCGAGGGCGGCCAGCCTGTAGATGATGCCCTTGGAGCGGCGGGGGAGGGTGATGCCTACGCGGCGGCCATCGACGGCGGGGGCTTCGGCGGCCGGAGTGAGCCGGAGGTAAACGAGGGTGACGATAGCGCCGATGGCTGCGTAGAGGAAGAACATCAGGCGGTAGCCGTCCATGATGTCCATGCCGAGGGTGTTCTCAAGGATGACGGGCATGCCGCTGCAGAGCGCGCCGACGGCGGAGGCAAGACCGCCGATGACGTTGTAGTAGGCGAAGAGCATGGTGCGGCGCTCGGCGGGGGCGGCCCTCGCGAGGACGGGCTGCTCCAGCGAGCTCTGCGCCGCGCGGTCCTTGCCGCCGAGGCCGAAGCCGGCCATGCCGCCCACGAACAAGAGCAGGATGAAGGAGCCGGTCAGGGGGAAGAGGGCGCCGCCGAGGATGGTGAGCATGCTGAGGGACATGAAGGAGCGCTTGCGCCCGAAGTGATCGGCGAAGAGGGACGCGAGGGTGGTGAAGAAGGCGTTGCCGGCCAGCACGGCGGCGAGGACCGCGCCTACGCGGACGGGGTCGAGGCCGGTCTCCTTCAGGTAGAGGGCCAGCAGGACGCTGACGAAGCCGACGGCAAAGGAGCGCAGGCTGGTCGTCAGGAGAATGAGGCGACCGTCAGGGGCGAGCCAGGGCAGCACCGGCTCACTCGCTCAGCTGGGAGAGAAGCTCCTGGAGCCGGGCCTTCCGCTCCTCCGTGGCCCGCCGGCGGTCGCGCTCCCGCTCTACGACCTCTTCGGGCGCCTTCTCGATGAACTGGGCGTCGGACAGGCGGGCGTCGAGGCGTTCGAGGGCCTGCTGGGCGTCGGCGAGCTCGCCGGAGAGGCGCGTGCGTTCAGCACCGATGTCGACGAGGCCCTCGAGGGGGATGGCCATGACGGCGCCGCCTACGACGGCCGTGGCCGCGCCGCTGGTGGGGAGCTGCTCGCGGCCCTGCAGGAAGCGGAGGGGCTCCACGCGGGCGAGGGCTCGGATGAGGGGGGCCTCGGCCTCCAGCGCGGACTGGGGCGCGCCAGCGTCGACCAGCAACTCCAGCGGCTGGGCGGGCGGGATGCGGAACTCGGCGCGGGCGTTGCGAACGAGGCGGATGGCCTCGCGAACGGAGGCGATTGCGTCCTCGGCTGCGTCGTCGTACGCCGAGGCGTCGGCGGCCGGGGAGGCGGCGACCATGATGGAGCCGGGCAGATCGCGCTCACGGGGGGCTCGGGACACGAGGTTCGTCCAGGCTTCCTCGGTGACGAAGGGCATGAAGGGGTGGAGGAGCCGGAGTGTGGTCTCGAGCACGTGCACGAGCATGGGTACCGGCGAGGGGCCGGCGGCGCTGCGGATGCGCACCTTGGCGGCCTCGATGTACCAGTCGCAGAACTCGCTCCAGAGGAACTCGTAGATGGACTGCTCCGCCTCGCCAAGCTGGTAGTCCTCAAGCTGGCGGTTCACGCGGGCGATGAGGCGGTTGAGGCTGCTCTTGATCCAGCGGTCCTCCAGGTGGACGGCGGGCGGGTCGCTCCAGCCGGTGAGGTCATTGGTCTCCTCCATCGCCCGGGCGACGAAACGGGCCGCGTTCCAGATCTTGTTGGCGAAGTTGCGGGCGGCCTCGAGCTTCGCAGCGCCGAGGCGGGCGTCGTTGCCGGGGGCGTTACCGACGGTGAGGGCGAAGCGCAGGGCGTCGCAGCCGTACCGGTCGATGGCGTCGAGGGGGTCAAGCACGTTGCCGCGGGTCTTGCTCATCTTCGCGCCCTGGACGTCGCGGATGAGGCCGCTCAGGAAGACGGTGTGGAAGGGCGCCCGGCCGGTGTTCTCCAGGCCCATCATGATCATGCGGGCCACCCAGAAGAAGAGTATGTCATGGGCGGTCTCCATCACGCTGGTGGGGTAGAAGTAGCGCAGGTCGTCCGTGTCGTCCGGCCAGCCGAGGGTGGAGTGCGGCCACAGGCCGGAGGAGAACCAGGTGTCCAGCATATCCTCATCCTGCTGGAGGTCATGGGAGCCGCAGCTGGGGCAGGCGTCGGGGTCGTCGTACTCGACGATCTCCTGCTCGCAGGCGCCGCAGTACCAGACGGGGATGCGGTGGCCCCACCAGAGCTGACGGCTGATGCACCAATCGCGGAGGTTCTCCATCCAGTTCTCGTAGATGCGGGTGAAGCGCTCAGGGACTATGCGCACCGTGCCGTCGCGGACGACGTCGAGGGCGGGTTGGGCGAGCGGGGCGATGCGCACGAACCACTGCTTGCTGACCATCGGCTCCACGACCTGGTCGCAGCGCTGGCAGTGGCCGACAGCGTGGCGGTGGGCCTCGACGAGCTCTATCAGACCGTCGCGCTGCAGGTCCTCCACAATCTGGATGCGGGCCTGGAAGCGGTCGAGACCCTCGTAGGGGCCGGCCTCGGCGTTCATGGCGCCGTTGGGGTGCATGACGGTGACGATGGGCAGCCCGTGACGCTCGCCGAGGTCGAAGTCCGTCGGGTCGTGGCCGGGCGTGACCTTGAGGGCGCCGGTGCCGAACTCGGTCTCGACGGCCTCATCGCCCACGACGGGGATGCGGCGGCCGAGGACGGGCAGCACGACGTCCTTGCCGACGAGGGCGGCATAGCGGGGGTCGTTCGGGTTCACGGCCACCGCGGTGTCGCCGAGGAGCGTTTCGGGGCGTGTGGTGGCGACGGTGAGCCGGCCGTTGCCGTTGGCGAGGGGGTAGTGGATGTAATAGAGGCTGCCCTCAGTCTCGCGGTGTTCCACCTCCAGGTCTGAGAGGGCGGTGGCGCAGCGGGGGCACCAGTTGATGATGCGCTCACCGCGGTAGATCAGGCCCTTGCGGTACAGCTCCACGAAGGTGTGCCGTACGGCGCGTCTGGGGCCGGGGTCCAGCGTGAAGACCTCCCGTGACCAGTCGCAACTCACGCCGAGCCTGCGGAGCTGCTCGTCTATGCGGCCCCGTGTCCAGCCAACCCAGTCCCAGACGCGCGCCACGAACTGCTCTCGGCCCAAGGTGTGCCGGGAGACCCCCTCGGCGGCGAGCTCGCGCTCCACGACCACCTGCGTCGCGATGCCGGCGTGATCGAGGCCGGGCAGGAGGAGGGTCGGCTCGCCGAGCATTCGATGCCAGCGGGCCAGGGCGTCCTCGACGGCGGCTCGCTGGGCATGGCCGAGGTGGAGCCCACCGGTGACGTTGGGCGGCGGCTGGATGACGACGAAGGGGCGCTTGGCCGGGTCTATAACGGGGGTGAAGTACCCGGCGTCCAGCCACTTCTGGTAGAGGCGTTGCTCTACGGAGGCCGGGTCATAGGCGCTTGGAAGCTGCTGCGGGGTCTGCAGGGTCATGTCGCCGCCTGCTCAGTGAAGTCGCGCGACGGGCCGATGGCTGCCGCACCGTTCCATTGTAGCGCATGGGGGCAGGTTTCAAAGAGGCGGCACGTTCCCGGCCAGCCGTGCATATCCAACGCCAGAGGCCGGGACGGAGTAACGCAATGCCTTATCTGAGAAACAATGTGTATCTGGAATTGGCGGTTTTAGATACGAGTTGTTTTTCGTCACAATTCATAGCTGTTTGAAGGACTCCATGCCGATGCTGTCTGCGAGAGATTCATGCTGTGCAGGGCGTTGTCCATGCGCAAAGGGTAGCGAGAGGTGGGGCGCTCGGGCAAGGGGGTTGTGTCAGGGTTGGGCATGCAACAGAATCAGGTCAAGCGGGTGCATCGGGCGACCACGCGGGTTGCCCCTACGGCGTCTCTCTTGGTGCGGAGTACGTTATGTGCGGGGGTTTCTGGATACCGGCATTCGCCGGTATGTGGGTGGGGGGTGGGGCCGTCTTGGAAGGACGTTCACTTGGCTTTCCAACGGGTTCGCTTCTTAGTTGACCGCTTATCCGGCCGCTTCTTTTCCATCCGAATCTCAGAATCTACAGGAGCCCTTACAATGGTGCTTGACCTCGCCGACTCAGAAGGCAAGCTGGTACCCCAAGACTCGCCATCCTCCCCTACACTCCAGGGGACCAATGACGGATTACCTCGTTCCCATTCATCCACCAGCATCTCATTGAAATCCAGCCTCAACTCCATAATGCTGGGCGGATTGGGGCCACACAACACACCCAAGGCCTCCTCCAAATCCCAGTTCAGATAGAGACCCTGCCTTGGCATATAGAGAGCAATTGCATTGATGCCGTGTTGGTCCCAATAGTCCAGCATGGCATAGGCAAGCAATTGCCAGAGGCATCTAAGTTCAACCTCGGCTTTAATGGTTGCCTTAATCTCAACAAGAGTCCCGTCGATAAGGAGATCACCTTGAGCGCCTCCTACATCCAACGAACCTTCAAACCTTGGACTTACTTTAAATGGACGCGTTAGAAGATGGCTGCACTTGTCAAAGAAGGTCCAACTCATGGCGCGCATGTCGTCTAGCAAGTAGTCCTGGGTTCCATACAATGCCCCCATCGCAGACGTGGGATTCTTGTACCACGATAGGTGCCTCCATCCAATGATGAATCGGTTCAGGTCATCTTCTTCTTGCTTTTCCAATCGATTACCAGGCACGGCGATCTTCTTAACTCGTTGCACGTAATAGTCGGCAAATTCATCGGCATCGCTACCCCTAGATGCAAGTACACGTAACAGAGTGTCTATCTCTTCCTCCGGTTCTTCAAAATAGCAGTGGATTCTGAAATCAATTGCTGTACCTAAAGGAGAGTATTGATACCTCTCGTGTATCCGTGGAAGTAGCGCATTATTTTCGGCGTGAACGGCTCTTACACGTTTTCGCGGTGTCTCCAAGAATGCGCGAGTATTGGGAAAGCGTAAGTGTAGGAATTGGTTCACCGGGCTTTCCTTTTTTGTTAAGTGCCCTACGAGCGTCAATGGCTGCATCACTGTCCCACTCCTTCAGCAAAATACTCTCAACCCAGCCTATGCTGACGGCTGCGGGAGGGCAAGGGGGTACTTTCAAAATTCACTCCAATTTCACGTTGATTTTTGAGGCGGTTTTGTGTTGGATGTACTGGTCTTCCAAAGCCCTACATTTTCCGAGTTCATTGGGAGTCCAGAGGCCCCTGGACGCGGAGTCTAGGGGCTTTGGGGGCTTTCAAGGGGCTAAGAGAAACAGGAACACAGGTCTGACAGAGGTTGCCTGCTCCCCCATTCGCCCTTCGACAGGTTCAGGGCGAACGGGGCGGGGTCGGCGGGGCCAAGGCGACCACGAGGGTTGCCCTTACGGCGTCTCTCTTGGTGCGGAGTACGTTATGTGCGGGGCTTTCTGGATACCGGCATTCGCCGGTATGAGGGTGGGGGAGGGGGGCCCTACGTTCCCGCTGGCGAGGGAGGGGCGATTCGCGAATCGCGACTAGGGACGCCCATTCCCGCCTCTGGATTCCGGCTTTCGCCGGAATGGATGCTGGGGAGTGTTTCGGGTGGTGGACGGCATGCCTTTGGGGAAGCCCCCTTGCCCACACCTCTGGATTCCTGCCTTCGCA